>CALDTK010000201.1 GCA_937924035.1 uncultured Saprospiraceae bacterium
GCCTCGTTTTTGCGTAAGCTGATCTCTCTTTGGATGTCCATCAGACGACTCGCCCGCTCCTCTTTCACCTCTGCGGGCACATCGTCCTCCATGTTGTGAGCACTGGTGTCTTCTTCATGGCTGTATTGGAAAACACCTAATCGCTCAAACTCCATCTTTTCGACGAAGTCGCAGAGCTCTTGAAAATCTTCTTCTGTTTCGCCTGGGTGACCGACCAACATAGTTGTCCGAATCGCAATCCCAGGTACTCGCTTGCGAATCTCTGAAATCAAGTTTTCAGTCTCTTCGCGCGTAATTTGACGCTTCATGTCTGCGAGCACCTTGTTGGAAGCATGCTGCAAAGGAATGTCGAGGTAGTTACAGACCTCTTTTCGCTCCGCCATCGCGTCAATGATGTCAATCGGAAACTTTCTCGGATAGGCATAGTGCAGACGAATCCACTCGATTCCCTCCACATCTGAAAGAGCGCGTAAAAGCCTAGGCAACTCACGTTTCTTGTAAAGGTCGAGCCCGTAATACGTTAATTCTTGAGCGATCAACATGAGCTCTTTTACTCCTCTTGCGGCGAGATGTGTAGCCTCGTCAACGAGCGATTCTATGCTACGACTTACATGCTTTCCGCGCATCAAAGGGATCGCACAAAACGAGCACGTTCGGTTGCATCCCTCTGAAATCTTCATGTACGCGTAATGGAAAGGAGTACTCGGGAGCCGTTCACCAAGTAGGTCTTTCTGGTAATCCGCCTGCAGAGTGGCCAACAGCTGAGGCATTTCCATGGTGCCAAACCAGCCATCAACTTCTTCGATTTGCTCACTAAGTTCGTCACGATACCGCTGTGTAAGACAACCCGTAGCGTACAATTTACTGATACGTCCAGCCTTCTTTTCTTCTGCATACTGAAGAATGGTATCGATCGACTCTTGCTTCGCCAAGTCAATGAAACCGCAGGTATTGACGATTATAACCTGTGCGTCTCGCTCAGAATCGTGTGCAACATCGTAGCTGTTTGCTTCGAGTTGAGTGATAAGGTTCTCGGAGTCGACAAGGTTTTTAGAACACCCAAGGGTAATCACATTGACCTTGTTCTTTCGTAGAGTTTTGGTTTTCATACGCTTCCGCAAAACTACCGTTCATGGCGACAGTATTTAGGCCTTTCGGCAAAACTTTCAGAACGATAACATTCCCTTCATTTAACGCTCGTCAAAACTGACACGAAAAAGCTAAAATTTCCGTTCTTGCAGCATGCGTCATTTCCTGCCTCAGCTCTTTGTATTTCTTATCGTTTTGTGTCCAGTTTTGGCGAAAGCTCAAGGAATGGGGCAAACAGCGCCTGATGAATGGGAGGTGAACATTGAAGGCGCAAATGACTTTCGAGGCGCCTATGAAACCATAAATGAAAACCTTCCTATCGGAAACCCTGTAGCAGGGAGTGAACAAACCACATTTGCCCCGAGTGCTGGACTTAGCTACATGCGTCGTATCACCAATCTGCGTGGTTACTACGGCATTCGACTTGAAGGACATTTTGCGGAGTGGGAAGGAACGGAAGCCTTTGCACCAACCACAACTGGAAACACCTACACTGCTTCTGCGCTATTGGCATATAAGGCGTTCATTTTTGACATGGAAGGCGATTGCGACTGCCCGCGTTGGGACAAGTCTAACTTCTTCAAAAAGGCTTTCTTCATAGAATTCGGTGCAGGATATGGACGCCAAAGCTTTAGCAGAGAAGATAGCGAAGAAAGCCTCGATAGAGGTGGAGTTGCCTACATGGCACGTATTGGAATGGCCATTCGCATGAAAAAGCAGTGGGACCTCTACCTAGCAGGCGGCGCACACGGCTTATTTGCCAGCGAACTCTCAATCGGAAAACATGACGTTGCGATACGGCCTGCACTTGGATTTACGTGGAGGCCCTTTTATAATCGGTTTTAAAATAAATTTGAATTCGGGATTTTGAATACTACAGGATCGCTCAGCACTCAAAATTTAAAATTTGAGTAACGGAGTCACGAAGCCAGTTCAAAATTACAAGTGGATATGGTAAGCGAAGCTTATTTTATCCACTTGTAATACCTCGCTCCTATCTTATTTTCTTCCTTTCCAATTCGATCTAGCACAAAGGTGTTTTTAGGAGCTGCCAGCGGTGCAGTCAACTGACCACGGTGTAGTTTTTCATACGTCACATAGTCAACAGGAGTGCGGGCTGCAAAAGTCTCAAAGAGTTTCCAAGACTTGACTTTTTTCTCCCAAGGACTGCGTACGGCACCTGCGAAGACTTTACTTTTCGAACCACTACCATAACCAATAAAACCAAGAGTTTTCCCTGCTAATTGATCTCCAGATTCTTCCGCACGCACGAGGGTTGACATCAGTGCCATAAAAATTGACCCCGCGTACAAATTACCCGTAAGCGAACTCGCATCGGCACTACCTTTAAGCTGCTCAGATACAAAGCTTTTATATGCTTGTGTTTTGGAAACTGCACGCAGGTATGTATCCCAAGCTGCATCAAAAGCCTGCTCGGTTTTGAAGTCAACCAAACGAGGTGCCGGGTCTAACCTACTCGAAGAGGCAACATCGGCCCATAGCCCCTGTCTATCAAGTTCTCTGACGAAGGTATCCATGAGCATTCGTCGACCATGTGCAGCATATGGCAGATGCATCACCGCACGTGCCCAAGTGAAAATCGGCTGCTCATCTACCGGTTGATCGACCTGTTCGACGAAATGATCATACGCTTCTCTCACTCTGCGTTGGTATGTCCAGTTACTGTACGGGCCATCAAAGGTTGGCGTCATTACATGAATGCCTAACTCTTCGTCATTGGAGTCTAGAACTCCCGCTTGGTCAAAGCCATCTGGAAGATTCGTGAGGACTTCGCTCGCTTCAGCTTCCGCTGGCAGAAGGCTGAGGACTTCTTTTACAAGGTCTTCTTTGGCCACCTGGCGGATTGGCTTGAAAAAATCATGTACTCCACGGGTAGCAACACCTACTTCAGGAAGAATACTAATCAATGAAGGCTTCTCTTTGACGAGCATAGCAATTGCGCCAGCGCCTTGGGTGTATTCCCCCGTGGATCCTAATTCGTACTTCGCAAAATCACTGGCGATTACGATACCGATTCGATCTTTTCCTGCACGCACCCAGTCAACCGTATTTAGGAGTGCATCTACCCCACCGATGCAAGCGAAGGTCATGTCAATTACATCACAACGCGTAAAGCAATCCACACCATGATCTTCGCGATAATAACGGCGAAGCATTTCAAGTGCATAGGTAGCTGTTGGCTTTGCCCCATCCAATGCGCTTTCTGTACCGAGGTACAATCGGCCAATATCCTGAGGCTTAAGGTTATTACGCTCAATGAGCATTCGTGCAGCATTGGCTGCCATCGTGGCAGTGTCTTCATAAACATCAGGGAGCGCCATCGCCTTGAGTCCCAATCCTTTGGTCAGTTTATCTGGCTCGATACCTCGCTGAACAGCAAGGCTTTCTATCGGTAAAAAATGATTAGGGATGTAGGCAGCAATGTCTTCTATGCCTACAGGCGAGCTGTGCACGGTTTTGGTACGCATGTAATCGTTGGCGTTAAAAGGCCGTATTCAGTCAGGGGTAGCAAGTATAACACATATTAATTGCGAGACGATAAAGAAAAATCTCGGCTTCATTCATGAGTGCTACCCTCTCTTCCTAATCGAAAGAAAGTAAAGTATCAAACGCGTTTTAGTGATGTTGTAACCACGCTCAATTCTGCCTCTTTAATCTACTGAAACAGGAACGCGCATTTTAACGTAGAAAATAAGTAAGCCCTTCCAGAACTAGTGATGAAAAATAGTAAATCAAACTCCAATAATCACAATGCCACGCATCGCGTACTCTACTTCAAGGTTGCTAAGCATTGGCACGACGAACTAGTAAATTCAGACACCTCTGATGAATGGCTGACTGAACACGGAAACGCATCTCATGCGATCGTTCGAAAGCTAACACATGAATTAAAGCAGAAATCAGAAACCTGCCACGAGCTGCTAAGAACAAGACTTGCAGATTTGAATTTGGGGCTAAATGAAGACGAAGCCTTTTTTGAATTACAAGAAGGAATTCAACCCTATGGCATCTTTGGCAAATTGGAAGAGCTATACTCTTCCAACTCAATCCTAATAGGTAAGACTGAAGAACTTATCGTTGCGATGCGCGATATTCAAGATGATCGAACAGCTTCTCTTTTAGCTCGCATGCGCAACCTGCAGCTAGAACGTCATAAACTGTATGCACGCTTTTTTCAGCCTGGCCACGTGGCTTTTGAAGTGAGCAAGGACAACGTTGGCGGTACTTTGGGTGATAACTAAATGACCTGTGTCAAACTTCCTTCGTCTTCTTCTCTAACGATTCGATTGATAAGTCGATTCCACCGTCCTACCAGCAAGACTGCTGCTACGGCAAGTCCAACAACAAGGCCTATCCAAAGTCCTTCTGCCCCCTGTTTTAGCGAAAGCGAATAACCTACAGAAAGACCTATTGCCCAGTAACTTATGAGGCCAATCAACATAGGCCAAAAGGTATCCTTCAACCCGCGCAATGAGCCTCCTGCTGTAGCTTGAATCCCATCTACGAGTTGAAAAACAGCCGCCAGCGCCAGTAATTTTACAGCCAATTCTGCTACTTCAATCTCAGTTGTCGCCGCTTTCTCTCCCAAAAATAATTCAATAAGCATTTCGGGAAAAGCAACAAAAACGACTGCGCTCACACACATAACTAAGGCACCGAGGCCAATCGATAACCAGCCTGCATGTTTTGCGGAAGCATACGCCTTCGCCCCAACAAGATTTCCTACTCGAATGGTACTCGCTAAGGCCACCGAGAGGGGAATCATGAATGACAACGAAGCCAACTGCAGCGCAATCTGGTGGGCAGCAAGCGGCACCGTCCCTAATTGTCCAATCAAGATCGCCGTAATCATAAAGAGCCCAGATTCAATTCCGAAGGTCACTCCCATCGGAGCGCCCACCTTGAAAAGCTCCCAGAGGTAGGTGAAATTTGGGGCACGCCACTTATCAAAAAGACGATACTCTTTGAGTGACTTTACATTTAAAGAGTACCCAATAAGGGCACAAACCATGAAGAAATAACTAAGCGTAGTTGCATATCCAGCACCAACAGCTCCAAACGCAGGAACCCCTAAATGGCCATAAACGAAAATGTAATTGCCCAGCAAATTGACAAACACAGCAATGACAGCAATGACAGTTACCGGCAGGGGTCGATTCAATGCTTCTAACCAACTTCTAATAGCTCCAAAAGCTAAGAATGGGAGTACACTCCAGCTTACCGCTCGCATATATTCTCCTGCTATGGCTGCTACTTCCGGTGGCTGACCAAGTGACTCTAACCAATAGATAGCGCTCCAATCAACGGCCATTACAAGTGGTGTCAAGAAGGTAGCCAGCCAAAGCCCTTGCCTAGTATAGCGTCGAATATCCGTATTATTCTCAGCTCCAACCGCTTGAGACACGAGTGGACCAACAGCCAAGACGGTCCCTAAGCAAAGCAGCAATATGGTGAAGTGAATCATCGATCCAAGCGAAATGCCCGCCAAGGATTCAGCTCCTAATCGCCCAACAACCACAGTATCCACGAAGCCCATTGAAGTTTGTGCCACCTGTGAAAGCGCTATTGGACCCGCTAACTTGAGCAGAACTGGTAAGTTGTCAGATTTCGAGGTCAGTGTCTTCACAGCGATGCAAAGCTAGCCCGATGCTGCGCATACATCGCGGTTGTGACTACATTGCCGCCATGCAACAAGAACCATCTGTAGCCATATACTGGGATTTTGAAAATATCCACGCTTCTGTTATGAATTTTGAGGTTGGAACCGATTGGTTTGAACGTCTCAAAGACAAAAAGCTGCGCTTAGAAAATACAGATGTTCTCGATGTCGCAGGCATTATGCAATACGCTAACACACTCGGTGAGGTAGTTATCAATAAAGCCTACGCCAACTGGACCAACTTCTGGCCCTATTCTGATGTGACCAACGAATACTCGATGGACCTCATCCAGCTTTTTCCACTCGGAAAAAATGCGAAGAACGGCGCTGATATACGACTCAGCTTGGATATAGCTGAAGACTTAGTCTTACACCCACACGTAGACATCGTCATTTTGGTGAGCGGAGATTCTGACTTTATCGCAATAGCACAGCGGGTGCGTCAAAAGCACAAACGTATTATCGGACTTGGTGTGAAGGAAACCAGTAACCGTTACTGGCAGATGTCTTGTAATGAGTTCAAATTGTACCGCACTATCGTCGCACAATACGGAGTGAAATCGATGCGCTACGAAGAGGATGAGGAAGAGACAACAACGAGTAGTCGTTCGGCTTCCGCCAAAACCTTCGTCAAGTCTGTCAAGCCTAAAACACCCATGGAGCAACGTCTTTTGCGAAGGGCCATTGGTGCCTTGGAGAGCCGAGAAGGAAGTCCTTGGATTATGCGCGTCAAGATCAAACCGATGATGTTGCGGCTCGACCCTTCATTTGATGAGGCCAATCATGGATACTCAAACTTCACTGCTTTTCTCGAAGGATGCACAGATGTAATTGAGCTAAAAGAGACCAACAGCGATGTTTTGATTCGTGTAAAACGAAATACGAAGGGCAAAGCCTCTCCAAAAACAAGCACAAAAGCAAGCCCAAAAGCAAGTTCCGCTAAACCAGCAACCAAGGCAAAGGCTGCAGCAAAACCGAAGGCAAAACCTGCAGCGAAAACGCGAAGAGCGCCAGCTAGGAGGAAGAAAGCGTAGGCGAACAATCAAAAGGGAAGTTGCTCAAATTGAGGAGTAGAGAAACGTTGAAACCTTGCCCTAAAACGCATCGTCTCAAGTTGTACTTTTGCGGCATGTCAGCAACCCCTGCAACTGCACCAGCGGTCGACGTCAAAGTCGCCGAATCACTTGGACTCACTTCCGAAGAATTTGACCTCATCTGTAAAGAGATGGGCCGTACGCCCAACTTCACAGAATTGTCCATTTTCTCGGTCATGTGGTCGGAACATTGTTCGTACAAAAATTCGATCAAATTGCTCAAAACCCTACCACGCGATGGCGACAAGCTTCTCGTAGATGCGGGTGAAGAAAATGCAGGTTTGGTTGATATCGGAAACGGTTATGCCTGCTGTTTCAAGATTGAAAGCCACAACCACCCAAGCGCCATTGAGCCTTTCCAAGGAGCAGCGACTGGTGTTGGTGGAATTCACCGTGACATCTTTACTATGGGTGCACGACCGATCGCAGCGCTGAACTCTCTTCGCTTCGGTGACCTGAGCTTACCACATACGCGTAAGATTGTCGAAGGTGTTGTTTCGGGCATCTCACATTATGGCAACTGCTTTGGCGTTCCTATGGTGGGCGGAGAAGTCTACTTCGATGAGAAGTACAACCAAAACCCGCTGGTCAACGCAATGAGTGCTGGTGTAGTAAAAGTCGGCGAAACAGTAAGTGCTGCTGCCGATGGTCCGGGGAACCCAGTTTTCATTGTTGGGTCTGCTACTGGTAAAGACGGCATTCACGGCGCAAGCTTCGCCTCAAAAGATCTTACAGAGGAATCAGCAGAAGATCTTCCCGCAGTTCAAGTTGGTGACCCATTCCAAGAAAAACTTCTATTGGAAGCAAGTCTTGAGGTAATTGCAACAGGAGCAGTTGCAGGCATGCAAGACATGGGTGCAGCAGGCATCACATGCTCTAGCAGTGAAATGAGTGCAAAGAGCGAAACAGGAATGAAGATCAACCTCGATCTAGTTCCTACGCGACAGGCCAATATGGTGCCGTTCGAAATCCTTTTGTCTGAAAGTCAGGAGCGTATGCTCGTGGTTGCGCATAAAGGCCGCGAACAAGAAATTCTCGATGTCTTCGACAAGTGGGATTTGGAGTGCGAGCAGATAGGAGAAGTGACTGAAACTGGGAATGTAGAGTTTTGGTGGAGAGGAGAAAAGGTTGCAGAAATCAATGCTGACCTTCTTGTGCTCGGCGGAGGTGCACCTGTTTATACGCGCGAAACAAAGCGTCCTGCTTACATGGACGAAGTGGCTAAGTTTAGCATTGAGAACATCGATGAACCTGATGTGAAAGGGCTTCAAGAAGCAGCTCGAAAACTTGTTGCTGACCCAACGATTGCATCCAAAAACTGGATCACAGACCAGTATGACCGCATGGTACGCACCAATACTGCAACGACCAATATGCCTTGCGATGCGGCCGTGGTTCGCGTTAAAGAAACCGGCAGTGCATTAGTGCTTACAACCGATTGTAACAGCCAGTATGTGCACGCCGATCCACACAAAGGTGCAATGATCGCCGTAGCAGAGGCTGCGCGAAACATCACTTGCGCAGGTGGTGATCCACTCGCCGTTACGAACTGCCTCAACTTTGGTAACCCATACAATCCAGAAGCATACTTCCAGTTTAGCGAAGCTGTCCGTGGTATGGGCGATGCTTGTCGGGCTTTCAATACGCCGGTTACAGGTGGAAATGTGAGCTTCTACAACCAAAGTGTTTTCCCAGATCGCACTGAACCTGTCTACCCTACCCCAACCATCGGGATGTTGGGTGAGATTAAGGATATGACTCGCATTACAACTTCAGCTTTCGCCAAAACAGGAGACACACTGTATCTTCTCGGCACCTCTCGTAATGACATCGGTTGTAGCCGTTATGTGCGAGTGGTTCATGAAGTAGTTGAAAGTACCTGTCCTCACTTCGATCTAGATGAAGCGCTGGCACTTAATAAGGTGGTTAGCAGTGTGATCGAACACAAACTCGCAAATTCCGTACACGACTGTTCAGAAGGCGGGCTGTTTATCAGCCTGCTTGAAAGTGCCATGTACAACGATCTTGGCTTTGACATCGTAGGACCTCCTGCTGGAATTCGATCTGATGCATACCTCTTCGGCGAGAGCCAAAGTCGTGTTGTCGTATCGGTCTCTCCAGAAAATGAGGAAGCCTTGGAGAACCTCGTTAAGACTAGCGGGTTTGATATGACAAAGCTTGGAAAGGTTACCGGCGGTAGCGTCAATATTGACGGAAGTTGGTTTGGCCAAGTGAGTGATTTTTCTCCGACATACGACAGCACCTTGGCCAATCGTTTGCAGGAGAAATAAAGGCTAGTCCTTTTTTGTAAGACTTTTAATTGGTGATCTACATGAAAAACATCTTTTCTACCTCTCTTTTTGCACTTCTTTCGGTACTCATTCTATCCTCTTGTGGAGGTTCTGCACCTGAAGGCTTTACGGTGAAAGGAAAATTAGACCAAGCAACTGATCTTCAAGTATTCCTTGACCAACTCCATGGCCCAGGAGCAGCTACAGACATTTTAGGCAGTACGACTGCCGATGGCAGTGGTTCTTTCGAAATAAACTTACCTGCAAACCCTGATGCTGGTGTTTATCGTCTTCGGATAGGTGCTCGCAAGCTTCCTCTTGTACTCGATGGGCAAGAAGCTGTAGTCGCAGTTGGCGGACAACTAGACGGCCTCCAGCGTTACGAATACACTGTTTCAGGTTCTGGTAGTTCTGAGAGTTTTCAAAACCTACTCGGTAGCCTTGCAAAGCGCCAATACACCGCTTCTGATGTAACCAAATACATAGACACTGTCGCAAACCCTTACGCTGCGGTGTACGCTGCTGAGCTTTCCCTTGGCGCAAATGGCAAATACTTAAATGCGCTCAAAAAAGCTCAAACTCGCCTAGAGTCTGCTCATAGCGGTACAGCATACGGTACTAAGTTTGGACAGTATGTGGCTCAAACACAAGCTGCATATGCTTCTCGACAAGCGAACGAATTAGTCAAAATCGGTGCCCCAGCTCCTGAAATAGAAGCGATGAGTCCTGACGGAAAAAAATACAAGCTCAGCGAGTTAAAAGGCCAGATCGTATTGCTTGACTTCTGGGCAAGCTGGTGTGGACCTTGTCGCCGTGAGAACCCAAATGTGGTGAAGACCTACGACAAGTACAAGGATAAAGGTTTCACTGTATTTAGTGTTTCGCTTGATGGTCTTGACGCACGAACAAAAGCCCGTTTCTCCTCGCAAGAACAAATTGATCAACAGATGGAAGCTCAACGTAACCGTTGGGTGTCTGCTATTGCAAAAGATCAGCTTAAGTGGCCTTACCACGTGAGTGACCTAAAGAAGTGGGAAAGTCTTGCAGCGCAAACTTATGGGGTGCGTGGAATCCCAAAGACGTTCTTGATTGACCGTGACGGAAAGATTGCTGCAGTAAACCCAAGAGGCCCAGCATTAGAGCCTGCTTTAGAGGCACTTCTCTAGGAAGAGCCCAAAGCGTCCTTCAAACGAGCCTGCTCTCATACATGTACCCAACTGTCATTCCGACGAGCTGGATCATACTTCTTCCCTACCCAATCGTCATTCCGACGAACTGGGGCTTACTTCTCTCAACCCAACTGTCATTCCGACGAGCTGGCGCTTACTTCTCCCCCACCCAACCGTCATTCCGACGAGCTGGCGCGTAGCTGACGTGTTTGGAGGAAAAGGCTGATACTTGAGATGTACCGCTCT
>CALDTK010000202.1 GCA_937924035.1 uncultured Saprospiraceae bacterium
AGCAGTAACATACGTCCGAACAGTAAAATCTAATCACTTTCGGTAGGAATGCTTCTATCTTCGGCATTAGACTAATCACGTGTATTCAATGTTACAATCAATGACAGGTTTTGGACGAGCCAGTGCCCAGGTAGGGGAGGTAGTCGTTCAGGTTGAAATAAGAGCCCTTAATGCCCGTCAGACAGATATTCGGTTCAAATTGCCGAGTGTATACCGGGAATTGGAATTGTCTATGCGGACTAGTCTGCAACAACAAGCTTTTAGAGGCAAAATTGATGTTCTCATTGAAAGGAAAGACGCCCAAGGCGGGGATCTAAGTCAGGGTATTAACCAACCGCTTTTTCAACGATATCGAAAGCAGTTGATCAGTTTAGCTCCAGGATTGGCGGATGATGAAGCAGGTTTGGTAGCTTCGGTTCTCCGGTTGCCTAACGTCGTTGGAACAACTGAAACGGAACTAACAAAAGAGGAAAATGAAAAGCTTCTGGAGGCCTTTGGCCTTGCGCTGAACGATTTTTTAGCCTTCCGACATACAGAAGGTGAGTCTTTAAGCACTGATTTGGCATTACATGCTGAAGCAATAGCTAATTCTATCCCAGAGTTAGCAGATTTTGAAGCAACCCGCAGCACAAAAATGCGAAAACGTTTGGAGCGATTGATTGATGAAAATTTAACTGGTACAGCTGTTGATCAAAATCGCTTAGAACAAGAAGTGCTGTTCTACCTAGAGAAGATTGATATTTCGGAAGAAAAGGTTCGACTTCGTCAGCATTGCACATTCTTCTTAGAGAAGCTCAATGATGCAGATCCTGAAAAAGGACGCCGTCTCAATTTCATTGCTCAAGAGATGGGAAGAGAAATTAATACCCTAGGCGCGAAGGCCTATTCAAGTGATATTCAGCGTGTCGTGGTAGGCATGAAAGAAGAACTTGAAAAAATCAAAGAACAGATCGCCAACATCGTGTAATGATCTGTTAGGTTTGCGCTCAGATGCCAGACATGCTATCTCCAATATCTGATGCGTTTCAGCCTGCTGATTCAAATCCTGCGCCTTCGGGCAAAATCTTAGTCTTTACTGCCCCTAGTGGTGCAGGAAAGACCACCTTAGTACGCCACTTATTGGGCAAGTTCCCAGACAAGCTCGCTTTTAGTGTTTCCGCCACAACGAGAGCTCCCAGATCGCATGAGAAGGATGGAAAAGATTATTATTTTCTAACTCAGGAGGACTTTGAAGAGCGAATAGCTGCTGCAAAGTTTCTTGAGTTTGAAGAAGTTTATGAGAACCAATACTATGGTACGCTGCGTTCGGAGATAAATAGAGTCTGGTCGGAGGGCAAAGCTGTAGTCTTCGACGTCGAGGTCAAAGGAGCCACAGCGATTAAAGCCGCATATCCTGAAGCTGCGTGTGTTGTTTTCATTTCACCGCCGAGCCCAAAAGTGCTTTTTGACAGACTTCGTGCGCGGGGCACAGAAGATGAGGACTCACTAAGAAAGCGAATTTCTAGGGCTAAAGAAGAGTTGACGTACAAAGATCGCTTTGACTATGTCCTTGTCAACGATGACTTGAACGAGGCAAAAAAAGGAGCCGAAGAACTTGCTCTTTATTGGTTAGGTCACTGACCTAGTCCTTGATTCAGTTACGAAGGCCTGCTTAAATAGAGACAAAAACTACTTGTTTCCGAGGTAGGCGATACACTTCAACTCCACGGAAATAGGACGGGGAAGGCTGTCTATGCCGACAGTCGTACGTGTGGGCCGCACTTCTCCAAAATGTTCAGCGTAGAGCCTGTTAAAAGTGACGAAATCACGTTCCATGTTGGTCAAGAAGACAGTTACATCAACGAGGTCTTCCCACTTTGCACCATTTGCTTCAAGAGCGGCTTTGATATTGGCAAAGACTTGAAGTGTTTGTGCTTCAAAGTCGAATGCTTCGTGTTGGCCATATTGATTTAGTCGCTGGCCAGGAACTTCGTCGGTTTCAGGATGCCGGGGTCCCATACCGCAGACAAATAGTAAATCTCCCGCACGTTTGGTCATTGGGTACGCACCTACAGGTTTTGGTGTTGCCATAAATGCGAAGTTAGGTTAAGCGAAGGGCTAGAAAAAGTCTTTTCTTTTTTCTGATAGTCCAAACACTGACGCCGTATAGAAAAGCTACTAACTATCTTTAGGATGTGAGAATTCCTCGGTTTCTTCGAATCACCCACAACACTAAAATACTCACGTTGCGCACGTGTGTTTATTTGTTGCTTTCCAGTCTTGTGGTCGGTACGATTGGCTTTATGCTCATCGAAGATTATTCCCTTGGAAATGCACTTTACATGTCGGTTATCACCATTTCTACTGTTGGGTTTGGTGAGATCCGACCATTATCGCCTTTGGGCCGATTGTTTACCTCTGGTTTTGTAATCGTCAACCTTGGCATAACTGCTATTTTCGTTTCTACACTTACCCAGCATCTCAAAGAAGGTGGGGTAGTTTTTCAGCTCAGGCACTACCTTATGAACAAAGAAATTTCAGAACTAAGTAACCATGTCATCGTTTGTGGGGCAGGTCGTTATGGACGAGAAATCATTGATCAACTTGAGGATAGTGAGGAGCAAATAATCTTGATAGAGAAAGATCAAGCTCATATTGATCAGCTTGCAGAACGACATCCGAGATTGCTTTATATTCTTGCCGATGCAACTAATGATGGGGCATTGTTGCAGGCAGGTATCTTGAAAGCGAAAAGTCTAATTGTCACACTTGGTGATGATTCTGATAATGCTTTTACTGTCTTATCGGCGAGACAGCTTTGTACAACCCGTGATAACTCGATACCGCCCTTAAACATCATAGCACGTGTATACAAGCCAACGAGCAGAGCGAAACTTAAGCGTGTCGGTGCTGATCACGTCATTCAACCAGAACAGATAGGTAGCTTCTACATGGCTACGCTCGTTAGAAAACCATCGGCAGTAGAGTTCTTTACTTCCTTGGCCAGTGGCGAAAGGGCAGAGGTAGGGTTTGAAGAAATATCTTATGAAAGGCTTCCCTTATCTATGCAAGGGAAATCGCTTCTGGGTATGGATTTGCGTCGTAAAACAGGAGTAAGTGTAATTGCAATGAGGTATCCAGATGGGCATTATGAAGTCAATCCAGATCCAACTTCAGAACTCGTTGAAGGAACTAGTCTAATAGCGCTTGGGGATGCTGAGCAATTACGTAAGCTGACTTCGCTAATTGGCTAAACTATCTGATTGCCCAATAAAATCAAGCTTCGACCTAGTACAAAAAGCAAACCCTTCCACAAAGGGAAGGGCCTACCAATAACAGTCTCCAATCGAGACTTTTGAGTCAGACTTGCGTCAGCTCAAAACGAGACATCGCATTTTCATGCGCTGGTTCCTATTCAACCCCAGCTATTGAAGGCTGGGCAGTTAGATGTTATTGGTAGGCAAATACTGGCAGAAGGTGGTATGCTTCTGTCGTAGTATTTGGGAGACTTGGCTGCTTATCGAAGCTACCTCGTACCAAATTCGAGGTTTGGAGTATTGGAGAAATTAAAGTAAGCGCATAAGGATGCCTCTTCGCAACGAGACGCAAAACTAATCGGAATATCGAAATGGAGGGCATTGAAATTTACTGAATAAATCAATGTATAACATAAGGATTTCTAGGTGTTTGCGGTGAGTGGTCTGGTCTGAGAAAAACGGGCTCTATTGTGTCGGACTTTTTTTAGGAACTGCGGCTTTTTATTTGCCCAGTTGACGCAGCTGTTTCACTTCTGCGATAAGCTGTTTCATCCTCCTCCTCATATGTATAATGGTTGCTACTCCATTAGAGTTTATCTCCAGTTCTACCATCAAGCGAAGCATTGCACGAAACTCCTCGCAATCGGCCTCAGCAATTAAGATGAGGTCATCCTTCATTCGACAGGTGTCCACCAAATCGAGTTGAATAAGTGACTCAACAATTCTAGGATCAACGGGCTCGCCGTAGACAAGGTGATCTATCTCAATGTAATCCATGGCTTAGTTGTTTTTCTTACGTCTTACAGCTGCTGCTTGACTTAGTAAATCACGCTCCTCGGATGAGAGGTTTTGCGGAAGCGAAACTTCTACTTTTATATAGAGATCACCACGACCACTTTTTTTGTATTCCGGTATTCCTTTTCCTTTAAGACGAATGAGTTCTCCGCTTTGTGTTCCAGGCTTTAGCGTAAAGCGGATTGGACCATCTAAAGCATCGTAAGAAACCTTCCCCCCTAGAAGTATATCGTAGAAATCCACATTGACCGAGGCGTACAAATCGCTTCCCTCCCTTCTTAGTCCATCCGGTAATGAAATGTCGAACGTGAGGTATAAGTCTCCTTTGACCCCGTTGGGTGCAACAGAACCTTGGCCTTTGATCCGAATGGTTTGACCATCCGAAACCCCTTTCGGGATGGTGAGTCTGATTTTTTTACCTCCAACCTCAATGACCTGCTTTTGATCAGTCATGATCTCGCTTAGGGGTAATCGTATCGTGGCACGGAGATCGGCAGTGGCAAAACGCCTGCCTGCTCTCGAAGACCTTCCTTGACGCTTGTATTCGTTGAAGGCGCCTTGTGCTCCGAACATTTCCTCAAAAAGATCGCTAAAATCTTGTTCGTCACCTGACCTTGTATACCTGTAGCCACCACGCTGTTTGGATCTTTGGTTTTGAGCCTGTTCGTATGCTGGGCCTTGTTGCCAGTCTTTCCCTAATTGCTGACCGTACTTATCGTAGGTCGCTTTCTTTTCTTGGTCAGAAAGCACTTCGTATGCTTCTGTTATTTCTTTGAATTTTTGTTCGGCACCAACGTCATCTGGGTTTACGTCGGGGTGATATTCCCTTGCCAACTTGCGGTAGGCCTTTTTGATAGCTTTTTCATCAGCTGTCTTTTCGACCCTTAGCACTTTATAATAGTCGATGAAGTTCATAGCTTTTCAATCTTAGTAGATCTGCTCTGAATAACGTTGAGCTAAAAAAAGGGTTTGTTTCTTTGCTCCATGGGGATATTGTACGCGAAAGCGTTTCACATCGTTGGTTTCGTCGCGTGGTTTGCAGGTCTGTTCTACTGGCTGCGCATTTTCGTTTATTTGGCTGAGGCGAGCCAAAGAGAAGAGCCGGCACGGGAGATTTTGCTCGACCAGTTTGCTCGAATGGAAAAGCGAGTGTACAGCATTATAGTTCTTCCAGGAGCGGTTATCACGTGGTTCTGCGGCATCTTAATGCTAGTGCTAAATCCGGGCTATTTGTCGATGTCTTGGTTGCACGTAAAACTGACGTTGTTAGTTCTACTCGTTGCCTTTCAGGCTTTCGCCAAAACCTATATAAGACGTATAGAGAACGATCCCTCTCAAGTTAAGCCCGAACGACTACGGTTGATGAATGAAGTGCCAACTGTCTTCCTGCTTGCTATCGTTTTACTGGCGGTGCTCAGGAATAATTTAGACGCCCTAGCAGCGTTTGGTATCCTCATAACGTTCATGATCGGGCTAGGACTAGGTGTTCGGTATTACAAAGGATATCGAGCTCGAAACCCAACCCATTAACGCTAAATTAATAGTTCATTAAAGGATAAAGTCGTCATACTCTGCTAAAAAAGTATGACCTTTGTCCAACATATGAACATGAACTCTCGTTAGTGCAAACGCGAGAGTTTCGTGACATCTAGTCGCCTAAACGCTTACAGCAGTCAAAAAACTATCTGCTAGAAAGCCTCTTTCAACCCCTTGACAAACCCTTTCAATTCTTTTCAGATGAATACACTGATGAAATTTTCAGCCATGGCTTTCATGGCAATGACGCTTACTTTGGTAAGCTGTGAAGACGATCCGATCGTAACTCCTCCAGTAGTTAATAGTGATCCTACAGTCGAGCTACAAGACGATTCAGGAATGATTGTAGATAGTTTTGCAATCACTAACCAAGGCGCTAATGGGTCATTCGTTGGTCGTATTGTCATTGGTGATGACGTCGATGATAACCTTCAAACGGTAAGCTTTGAAAGAGACGGAGTTCTCCTTGATGGAACCACTTCTTCTGTAAGACCAGATAGCGTTACTAGTCTTCTAAGTTCGAACAGGACTCTGGTAGACTCGTTTGGATTTTCAAGAACGTTTTTCTTCCAGGCTCCTAACGAGTATGATGCTTCAACTACCTATACAATCACAGTAACGGATGCAGATCAAGCAACAGCTAGCGTTGATTTTACGATCACTACTCCAGTTGAGATTGTGACTACTCCTATTGAGCAGGAATACACTACTGTACTTTTCAGCAACCAAGCTGGTCCAGCAGGAACAGGTGGTGTGGATCTTGACCTTGGACAGGGAACAGGTTCAATGGATTTAACTGCTGAGCTGCGTGACCTTGGTATCGATACAGGACAGCCAGATGCAACGAACTGGCGTCGTCAAATCGCTCCAGTAAATGGAACAGTACTTAGAGCACCATCTTCAACATGGGTAGATGAGAATCCTTTTGCCGATGTTTCTACCAAGGAAGCGATTTTAGATGCATTCAATTCTTCTAGCGTAGACATTGGAGAGTCTCAAATGGTGACTCCAGGAAGTATTTATGCTGTGTGGTCTAGTGATAACAGTCGCTACTACCTCGTAGAGGTTATGAATGTTATTCTAACTGCTGA
The DNA here is from genome assembly GCA_937924035.1 of uncultured Saprospiraceae bacterium. GTDB lineage: Bacteria > Bacteroidota > Bacteroidia > Chitinophagales > Saprospiraceae > CALDTK01. The sequence continues at coordinate 6,659 of CALDTK010000202.1, forward strand.
TGATAATACTGACCGCTACGTATTGAACATCAAGTACTAATTCTCTAGTAGAATTAGTTTTCATTCAAAAGCCCGTCTCGACTCTGTCGAGGCGGGCTTTTGTGGTTTTAGAGATAGAACTCTAGTTTTCTCATTCCAGAAGGATGGAGAGAAGCGGATTGCAGGCCACTTATGGCAATTTCTCTCCATTTCACGCACACTTTTTGCTGTAAGTCTCGTTTAGTATAGGACGCAGTGAAGGTTTTAGCGAAAGCTGAAGCAATTTCTTGACGCTCTAAGCACCGCATCACCCCACACGCAGATGAAAAAAACGCTCAAACTCTCAGCTTTACTTCTTGTTGGCCTTTTCGGCTTTATAGCTACGACCACATCGCCAGATCATGGTAGATTCTTCGAAATTTCAAAGAATTTGGAGGTCTTTACCAATCTGTATAAGGAGCTCAATACCTATTACGTTGATGAAATCGATCCTGCGGTCGTTATGCGCACAGGCATTGATGCCATGGTCGAAAGTCTCGACCCATACACGAACTACATATCTGAGTCTGAAATTGAAGGCTATCGTCTCATGACTGAAGGTCGCTATGATGGACTTGGAGCAGACTTCGTGAACATCAACGACAATATTGTACTCGTCGAAACACATGCAGAGAGTCCTGCGGTAAAAGCTGGACTGAAAGCAGGTGATATCCTACTTGAAGTGGATGGTAATGGAGTAGCAGGTAAAGGAATTGAACAGGTTAACGAAATATTGAAGGGTTTTCCGGGGACAGAGGTTGAGCTTAAGGTGAATCGCCCAGGATCTGGAGAGCAAGTTATTAGAGCTACTCGCGCTGAGATCAATCTTCCTAATGTGCCATACTCAGGAGTAATCAAAGAAGGCATTGCCTATGTGGCCCTTTCTCAATTTACAAAAGATGCGGGTCGGAACGTTCAAAATGCGCTTCAAGAAGTTAAAGATCAAAACCCTGACATTAAAGGAATCGTACTTGATTTAAGAAGTAATCCAGGCGGGTTGCTTCAGGAAGCTGTGAATGTGACAAACATCTTCGTTCCAAAAGGTGAACGTGTGGTCACTACAAAAGGAAAGGTCAAAGAATGGAACCGTTCATTCAAGACGCTTAAAAACCCCGCTTTCCCAGATATGCCAGTTGTCGTTTTGATAAACGGTAGTTCTGCATCAGCTTCGGAAATTGTAGCTGGAGCAATTCAAGATCTTGATCGAGGTGTATTGATCGGTCAGCGCTCATTTGGAAAAGGACTGGTACAGAACCAGAAAGATGTTGGCTATAACAGCAGACTTAAGTTAACTATCGCAAAGTATTACATCCCTTCTGGTCGATGCATTCAAGGCGTAGAATATGAAGACGGCGAGCCTGTCGATATTCCTGATGACCAACGTACAAAGTTCAAGACCTTAGGAGGTCGCACGGTACTTGATGGTGGAGGTGTAAAACCAGACATGGTCGTCGATCGTGACGATGACTCCGATATCCTCAATATCCTGACTAAGGAATGGATCGTTTTTGATTTCGCGACTGAGTTTGCAGTCAAAAATGCAGGTATAGGACCGGTAGATGATTTTCAGTTTACTGCTTGGGATGACTTTGTAGCTTTTTTAGAAAAGCGAGAATTTAATTACGATACTCCTGCTGAGCAAAAACTCAATGCGTTAGCAGAACAAGTTGAAACAGATCACTATCTTAAAGCTGCAGATATTAAGGCCCTTCAGGTGAAAATTCAAACGGCAAAGCGTGCAGAACTTGAGCAACACAAGGAGCTCATTTTGGATCTTATCGAAAAGGAGATTGCCAGCCGTTACTATTTGCAAGAAGGCCGTATTCGAATTGGTCTTCGCAATGATCAAGAAGTTGTCGAAGCCGTCGAAACGCTCATTGATCCAGCTAAGTATGCTAAACTACTTAAGTAGAGAACGAGCTTGAAAATTTCATCAACACTTCTATCTATAGTACTGGTCACCATTGCCTTAACAGGTTTTGGCGAAAGCATCAGTGCTCAGACACTACGTGTTCGAATAGAAGGTGTTAGATCTGAAGATGGGACAATCCGATTAGGTTTTTATGATAGTGAGGCCCAATGGAAAACTGAAAAAAGTAGTTTCCAACGTGCAGCTACAAAGCAAGGGCTAAGAGACGGGACACTAGAGTTTTTGATAGATGATGTTGCTCCAGGGGAATACTGTGTCGCCATTGCTGACGATGAAAATGACAACGGTGAGATGGATTGGGGTTGGATTCTTCCCAAAGAAGGATTTGGTTTTAGCAACTATGAACTAAAAGGTATCCGGAGGCCGAAATATGAAGATTTTAAATTCCAGTTATTACCGGAAGGCGAGACGCTAATTGTTATTAAGGTTAGATATTTATAGCCGACCTTATAGATTACTCTAAGTCAAATAATTTCTTCAGGTGGTCTCTCAAAGGTTTCGGTCTTAAGTGTGTAGCTAAGGCTTCAGGATTGGTGCTCACATAGATGAGTCCTCTCATTTCAAAGAGTTGTAAATCGCTATTCTTGGGCAACTTTGCCACAAAATCAGCCAAGTCTAGCTCGAACTTTAAGTCAGCTATAGCTTGACCGATATAGGCTTCATATCTATCCTTTACTAAATCATAACTGATAAAAATCTGACCGAAGTGATTTTCATCAGTTAGCTTAATCATTACCGGATGAGGAAATGGGCCGTAGATGTATTGGCTCTCCGGTAGTACCTCATAGAGTGGTGTGTAGACGCGTTCATGAACAATCCCATTGATGCGCAAAGCAAATTGCAGCGCTTCGAGTTTTTCGATGAGAAGTGTCTTTGGAAGTGGCTCTTCAAGCACTTCCTTCATGCATTGCCAGTCCTCGCTAATATAGCTTTTGCCCTCAAGATTGGGTAAGCGAAGCTTATATTCAAACGCCGAAACCCCTGGTACACAATAGCCAGGATGGTAGTAACTGAGACCTTTTTCATGTCCGAAACTCAGCTCGGCGAGCATGCTGAAATATCCAAGGCTATGGCTTGCATATTCGGGCAGGTAGCAACCCATTAATGAGGCGATACTGTCGTCTCCGAGATCGAATAAAGAAAAGCCCACAAGCTCATCGTTCTCATGAATACGTACGGTATGGGTCCCGAAATCGTGAGTGGGCTGGTGGCGGCCAAAAATGTCACTTAGGGTCTCTCCAACGTCGAGTGGGTGATGTTTTTGGTATTCGTTGTAAACTCGATGTTGATCTTCCAGATCTTCATAAGGTTGGATCGAGAAGGTGAATCTTTTCGTAACCTTATTCCATAGTTTTCGCTGGCTTTTTCGAAGGGTGTACGTCTGTAGGTTGACTCGTGACCATACAGTGCTCCAAAAATCCTGTTCCACAAACACGAAGCGTGTTTTTCGGATGGTATGGCCCGCCCTAAAAAAGCCTTCGTCTAGGTAGTCGTCTTGTGATTGTGGCAGCACTCCGACAAATGTAAGTGGACTGTAGCATTTGTGTTATAACCGCTATGGGTAGACTTTGCGAGAGCATAAGAATCATAACTGTATCCTAAATAACCAACTTTTTGTTAGCTTTGATAGCCTTGGAAATGACAGTCGCTAAAGGTATATTTTAGGCTTTCGCCAAAACTGTTTTAGCGGAAGCGAAGTAGAGATAATTGAATGCAAACCAACCCTTCCTCAAAGTTTAAGCTTAACTCACCGTTTAAGCCCACAGGCGATCAGCCTCAAGCCATTAAACGATTGGTCGATGGAATCGAAGAAGGTGAACCGTCTCAGGTACTCTTGGGGGTAACAGGTTCAGGTAAAACCTTTACGATGGCGAATGTCATCGCTAATTTAGGTCGACCGACGCTTGTGCTAACTCACAACAAAACGCTGACCGCTCAGCTGTATGGAGAGTTTCAAGATTTCTTCCCCGACGCGGCGGTAGAGTACTTCGTGAGTTATTACGATTACTATCAACCAGAGGCATACATCTCCACTTCGGATACCTATATAGAAAAGGATCTTTCTATCAACGAGGAGGTCGATAAGCTTCGCTTGCGGGCAACGAGTGCTTTGTTGAGTGGAAGGCGAGACGTAATTATCGTCGCTTCGGTAAGCTGTATTTATGGTATTGGAAACCCTGATGATTTTAAAGCTGGGGTTTTACGAATACATGTTGGCCAGAGGATATCGCGCAATGGAATGCTCTACAAACTTGTCGATGCGCTTTATTCCCGAACGGAGACAGATTTTGCTCGGGCAACCTTTAGGGTCCGAGGTGATACCGTAGACATTAACCTACCATACAACGAAGAAGGCCTTCGGGTCATCTTTTTCGGAGATGAAATTGAGG
>CALDTK010000203.1 GCA_937924035.1 uncultured Saprospiraceae bacterium
AGCGTACTTCATCAAGTCCTATCGGAGCGACAACAGCCTCTCCTTCACTTTCGTAAAACGCCGTTTGTACGGAGTCTGCAATTCGTTTATTGTTCTCTTCATCGTCGCTCTTTATGACGAAGCGATCGATGAGAATGCGAATGTTTTCTTTTTGTAGAGTGTCAAGCTGCTTCTTAAGCCTTTTGTCTTTACTTGAGAGGAAGTCCTCAATTTGTATGGTTTCGTCCTTATCAATAAGACGGGTGAATCCTTTTTTAAAGAGTAAGTCAAGTTGAACGGCTAGCGTGCGATCACCATATTTGGTGGGGAGTGGGGTATAGAGTTGCACTTTCGTCCCATCGGGAAGACTCGAGAGGTAGTCTAAGACATCGCTTACTTGGTGTCGTTTGACTTCATTGCCGCTTATCGGACTGATGGTTTTTCCAATTCGTGCGTAGAGTAGACGAAGGAAGTCATAGATCTCTGTGAGCGTTCCTACTGTAGAGCGCGCATTACTTGTAGCTACTTTCTGCTCAATTGCAATTGCAGGACAGATGCCATGGATGTAGTCAACATCGGGCTTTTTCATTCTTCCAAGAAATTGCCTTGCATAGCTCGAAAGGCTTTCAACGTATCTCCGCTGACCTTCTGCATAGAGCGTGTCCATCGTTATTGAGGACTTTCCAGAGCCTGAAACACCTGTTACGACGACAAGCTTGTTTTTCGGCAGCTTAAGGTCGATGTTTTTGAGGTTGTTACTCCTCGCCCCTTTGATAAAAATCTCATGTTTGCTCGCTTTTAACGGAGCTTTGATTGAGTTTTTCCCTGTCTTGGATTTTGCAGCTGTTTTTTTGGCCGTTTTGGCTTTTGCCTTCGACTTGGTTGCAGTAGACTTGGGTGAGATTTTGGCGGAAGCTGCCATAGAAACAAGAGGGGTTGAGCTACAATTGAGGCGTTCTAGCCTTTAAATTCAGGCGTAGATCCGTTGAAATTCGTAAGTCCTTTGGGTGCAAAAGAGGAAATTCAGCGTAATCACACGGCTTAAACGGGTGGGTTTTAGACTGAGGCTCTAAGAAAATTGACCGTACAGCCTCAATCCGTAAACCTAATCGCTCCGTAAAGTTCTATGTAAATCGCTGAATAGGCAATTTTGCTAGACTTTTGAACGAAAAGACGAAGATAGCAGCCTTGAAACAAAATGTTTTCGAAATTTATGAGAAGTTCCATTTTTTGAACTAAAACTCTGATTGTCAGCGTTTAGTAGTTTATTGCCTTGTTAAGACGACTTCCTTGATTAAGGGTAACTTTCTATCGAAAGTGAGAAAGTTGGCGACATTTATGCTGTAAGACTTGCGTAGTTCAATAAAGTTGGTCTACATTTCGGCCTCACAACCGTAGCTAATTTGTCGTTCTGGTTAGCGAAACGTTAAAAACGTTTTATTTCCAGCCACGCCAAACGAAAGCAACTATATTCGTTGTATCCCAACGGGTTTCTTTAACTAAATACGTTCTATCGACGCGAGCTTCTACACTAATCCACTTTTTTACCTAGGCCTTCGGGTCTGCAACGGACTTAGTCATGGAAGTATCTGCAATGAACGACAAGCAGCTTATAGCTGCATACCTCGACGGTAACGATTACGCCTTCGAGATTCTCCTTAACCGCCACCGCGATAAAATCTACACGAGCATCTACTTGTTCGTGAAGGATCGATCGCAAGCCGATGACATCTTTCAGGAGGTGTTCATTAAGATCGTCGACACACTTCGTCGAGGAAAGTATAACCACGAGGGCAAGTTTGTCCAATGGGCAATGCGCATAAGCTATAACCTATGCGTTGATCATTTCCGTCGCAACAAGCGTCGTCCTATCGTACACGCAAAAGAAGACTTCGATATTTTTGATGTCCTAAAGAGTGACAACCTCAATGCTGAAGATCAGGTAATCCAACGTCAGACGTATGCGAAAGTGCGTCAATTGATCGATGGGCTTCCGCCAGAGCAGCGTGAAGTTGTGATTCTGCGTCACTATGCGGATATGAGCTTTAAAGAAATTGCTGGCCTCACACGAGTAAGCATCAACACGGCACTAGGCCGTATGCGCTATGCGCTGATCAACATTCGTAAGATGGTCGCAGAACAGGAGGTCGTACTCCAGTAACAAAGGATCTAAGAAGGCCACTCAGGTCTGAGGGACTGTATTTTTCGAATACTGCTCTCCAGATGAAAGTGGATTTTTTGGAGGCCTTCTTAGCCTCGAAAGACTAAGTCAAACATAGCCGAAACGGCAAAGCTAAGCCCTCTGTGCGCAAGTGCAGGGGGCTTTGTTGTGTGATGAGGTCTCAAAGCATGCACTCTACTTCATTATAATGTTGAAATTATCGAGCTAAGAATTAGGAAGTCGCGGACTTAGTATCAAGAACAGAATCGCCTTGATGAGGATGTAAAATGCAACCATTATGTTTTTTAAAAGTCTATCCGATGCTTGTAACCTTTTGGCTGTTGATCCGACTTCTCTATATATGTACTTCTCATCCCCTCAACGATTCGCCTGTGCCATATGTATAGCCAGACCGTTTTATCGTTATTCCTTCTTGAGTTTCTTTCTCTTTGTTAGTGCTGGCTTAACGCAGGCTCAATCCGATCAAGCATGGCCAGTTCGAGTTTCCATCTTTGATGAGAGCCTCACGATTGCAAGTCCGAGCACGTTTTCGTATCCATTCAATCCTGCTTTTGGTATCGGAACGACCTACACCTTGAATTCGAAAAAGCGGGCGGCTAAAGAAAAAATGCCGAAAGGCTCCTGGTTTTTATTGGGAGAATTTGGCGGCTATCACCATCAATATGTTCGCTCTGCCTTCACGCTTACCTCAGGTATTGGTTACCGACGACAATTCGGTCGACTCGGTTTAGCACTCGATTTTGGTCCAGGGTTATCATATGCATTTACACCCGAAGAAACCTATCGTTATGAAGACGGAATTTACAAGGAAGTCACCGACTGGGGAGCTTTGGGCCTGCATGTCGCGACCAGTTTTAGCGCAAGCTGGCAATTGAAAAAAGTGGATAAATCTCCAGAAGTAAGCCTCATTATTCGGCAATCTATTGAAGATCCATTTCGAAATATTTCTCTTCCTCACCTATATGTTGGTGCTGGTTTTACCTTTTATCCCTTCGCCGAATGAATGTGCATTCTTACTACCTCATCGCTGTTGTTTTATTTTTTTCAGCCCCGCTCTACATAGGCCTATCGGCTTGCGCCAAAACCGAGCCTATTCCACCTGCCTCCTACATATGTAGTGACGGAATTGCTCAAGCTGGGAACCTGCATCCAGATGCAGATGAGCTCAATGCTGTGCTCGATAAACAACTTCCACACTTTGTAGGTGTTCAGGTGGCACTCATTGATGCCCAAGGGAACCGTTGGACGGGAGCCCGGGGTTATGCAGATATTGAAGCAGACGTTTCGCTAGAAACCTGTCATCGGATTCCAATTGCGAGTATCTCGAAAACAATTACGGCAGCTGTAATCATGCAGCAAGTAGATGAAAGTTTGATCAGCCTAGATGATAAGGTGTCAGAATTTCTACCTGCCTCGCTGATTGGTGAACTTTCTAATGCTTCTGAAGCAACACTTCGTCAATTACTAAATCATACGAGTGGTATTCCTGATTATCTAACATTTAAACAGTTTTTGAATTCTCTTAATGAACCTTTCTTACTTGAAACACAAAGAGAGAAACTTAAATATGCATATGGGAAGGAGCCATCACATGCGCTTGGAGCCAAGTTTTCTTACTCAAACACTAACTTTGTCTTACTCGGTTTAGTTGCTGAGGTTGTTGATGACAAGCCATTGTGGGAGGTTATTGATGCACGCATCGCCCAACCCTTAGGTTTGCCAAATTTTGCAATGGGAACAGAGTCTGACCCCATTCCTGATGATGTTGCGCGTCCATACCTGGCCTTGAATGGAGGTAAGTACATCAATCTACTTTCGTTTGCTGTTTCAGATGCTGCAACCGGCGATGGAGGTATCCTAACAAATATGCAGGAGCTCAACGCTTTCACAGAAGCTCTTTTTGAAGGGGGGATATTGTCATCTGGTTCTCTGGCCGAAATGACAAGTAACATCGTCTCTGTGCCTGAAGAGCAGGCTGATTTCGATTGGCCTGATGAAGGTTATGGTTTGGGACTATCGCGCTGGAATACTCCTCAAGGCTTGGCCTATGGACATACGGGCGCTACAGGTTCTTACTTGTCAGTATCTCTCTATTTTCCAGCTACGGGAGTCACCTTATCCTATGTAACGACGAGCGTCGATAATTCAGATCCTGAAGCTTTTGATACTGCGATTGAAAACTTACAAGATGAGCTATTCGAAATTGCTACACGGTAGGGATGCGGATATTTGCTGTGCCGTTCAATGTTCTTTGTGGTCTTTCTGACTCCACTTAAATGAGAAACTGATTATTCTCAAGTGCTGGATCTTCCTCATATTCGACGGCGGATACTGCACCAAGGCAGGCCAGTTATCACATGTTTGTACGCCAATTTGATGCAAAAAATGAACATTTTGAATTCGAAGATTCAGATGTTCGCACGGTCGAGCACCGACACCCATTGCATGAAGTTGTTCGTGCAATTTCAGGAAGCTTCAATTATTCTCTAAATGGTGTATCGTATACCTCTGCCACAGAAGTTTTTTTCTCTGCAGGTGAATTACATTCATTAGATGCGAGAGGAGCAAATGTGGTCATTGAGATGTGGGGTGTTACCTATGATAATAGTCCCAGATCTCAACCCGAGCCTCGCGTTGCAAAAGTTCTAGGTTTTTTAGGTGCTTCAGAAAGACTAGGCGGCTTTAATCGAATTTCATTAGGATTACACCTTCACCTTTCTCCAGGTCGAGCAGCTGAAGTTTTTAGAGATCAAGTAGGCGTGCCCATCGGTGTGTATCTCCGTTATCGAAAGTTACTTTTTACCATGTCCCAGCATCTTGGTGGCGAAAAAATTAGTGATGCTGGATTACAAGCCGGGTTTTATGACGCCGCACATTTTTCTCGCAGCTTTCGAAAGGTTTTCGGAGTAGCTGCCACATCAGTCTACAATCGACAAACTGTACAAGTAGGTTAATTGCGAAGTGCTCACCTTTGTGGCTCCACAAAAATTTAGAGTATGATACGCCATGCCTCAGTCGCAGACAAAGCTGCAATTTTAGACATCGCTGTTGATTCAGGCCTCTTTCCTGCTGAGCATGTTGGCGAACTCTCAGAGATGATGGACGCTCAACTTGGAGCAACATCAGAAGGACACCACTGGATTGTGCAGGAATCAGAAAGAGGTACTCTTCAAGGAGCAGCTTATTATGCTCCTGAAGCTTTGACAGATGGGACTTTCAATCTTTACTTCATTGCCGTTCGAGAGATACTGAAAGGTAAAGGTGTAGGATCAGCGCTATTGCACTATGTTGAGCATCAGCTTAAGCAGGAGCAAGGTCGTGTGCTCATCATTGAAACTTCCTCACTTGATAATTATAACCTTACCCGCCGATTTTATCTCAAGCATGAATACACTGAAGTAGCGCGGATTCCAGAGTTTTTCAGCGCAGGTGAAGACAAGGTTGTGTTTTGGCGAAAGCTTAAAGCTTGACGCCAGTACTTACTTCACAATCTTCCGAGAGATCACAGCTCCGTTGTCGAAGCTGACATTGAGCATGTACATACCACTAGCCAAGTTTGAAAGGTCAAGTTCTCTGTTGCCCATTTCCGTTGGGCTGGCAATTTTGATTTTTTGACCAGTAAGATTATAAACCGAAATGCCTACAATAGCCTCAGAATTACTACTACGGACAGAGAGTATTGTTTTGAATGGATTAGGGAAGATGTTTAGGTTTTTATTGAGTTCTAATTCTTGCGCAGAACTAACGTCATCATATTCGATCAGGTAGTAGATGGTGTTTGTAGAAACCAAGTCATTCCAACGACCAAAGTTTGTGGCCGTAGGTTTGATAATGATCGTCAAGTGATCTTGCCCTCCTGAATTGTCTGGTTCAGCAGGACTTGTGCCCCAGATAGTATAAGCCC
>CALDTK010000204.1 GCA_937924035.1 uncultured Saprospiraceae bacterium
AATTCAGGTATATACTATAGTATTGCAAGTAGTTATTTTTAAGTAGGAGAAAGTCATGAAGATTGAGAAGTCATCGGACCCTGATAGCTTTAACTCCTTTGAACATTCGGGGTGGGATGCTGTTTCCAATGGATATGAGAAGCATTTTTCTGGTCTTACCAGCCAATCTATACCAACACTCTTAAAGATGGCTAGTGTTAGCTCGGGGATGAATGTACTGGATGTTTGCACTGGAACAGGAGTTGTCGCTGAAGCAGCATCTAAGCTTAATACAACCGTCACTGGGATTGATTTTTCAAAGGAAATGATTGAAATTTCTCGTCGAAACCATCCATCCCTTAACTTCCAAGTAGCTGATGTACAGAGCTTACCATTCGATGATGGCAGTTTTGATGCTGTGTTATGTGGATTTGGAATTATCCATCTCCCTGACCCAGAAAAAGCACTTTCAGAAGTGCGGCGAGTGCTTAAACCAAGTGGAAATATAGCGGTTAGTGTCTGGGATGCACCGGCCCCTAATACTGGGTTTGGTGTTTTGTACTCCGCAATTAAAGCACATGCAAATATGGATGTTCCTTTGCCTCATGGCCCTGATTTTTTTCAATTCAGTCAAGATGAAAAATTAATTAAAGCATTAGATGGTGTTGGTTTTAAGAGCACCTCTACTCAACAGGTTAAACAATCATGGGTAATGAAAGACCCTCTTGGAATCTTCAAAGGAATTTTGGAAGGTGCTGTACGTGCTAGAGGACTAATTTTAGCTCAATCTGACTCGGTTCAGAAAAAAATAGCTGATGATGTGGCAAGTAGGATGAAGGGTTACTTGGAAGATGAAGTATATCGTATTCCAACACCTGCATTAATTGGAGTTGGTTCTAAATTATAATTAAATGCCAATTTCTATTCTGTGTATTTTGCAATAAGCCACTTGACAGCAAATATAAGGAAATAAGAGGAAATAGTTATGGATTTAGAACCGAAGCTCGCATCCGTAAATGGAACCCAACTTGAATATGTGGAAACTGGCGAGGGATCACCAATAATTTTCGTTCACGGCCACATGTCGGACTATAGAACCTGGGTTGAATTATTTGATTTGTTTTCCGATGATTTTCGGCAAGTCGCATACACTCAACGATATTTTGAGCCGAACCTTGCTAATGCTGACACGATACAAATGAGTGTAGACGAGCACATAGAAGATCTCTGCCAATTTATCGAAGCAATCGATTGTGCTCCAGCAAGTATTATAGGGATGTCCTACGGTGCAGGTATAGCCCTGAGAGCAGCAGCCAAGCGGCCCCGGTGTTTGTCAAGAATGTTGCAGCATTTAACTACGCGACTTTCTCTAGTTTCTCCGGTTGCTTATCGGGGTTAAGTGTCATCGTTTCTGGTCGTTGCCAGTTGCGTGTCTGACCGCTCCAGCGACATGGATTTTCAGACTTTGAGGCACGGTATAACTCATCACGTTGTGCCAGTATTTGCATATCTTCACCGCGATGTCGTTGACCTGGTGTTACAAACTTTAGTGCACTGTGTTTGTGTTCTTCGTTGTACCATTGCACAAACGTGGCGCACCATTGCCGGGCGGCATCGAGACTTTCAAAACCTTTATGCGGGAAGTCGGGACGGTATTTTGTTGTTCGGAACAGTGCTTCAGAGAAGGCGTTATCATTGCTCACTCTAGGGCGACTATAGGAGGGCTCTATTCCTAGCCATTCCATCTTTGCTCGTAACGTGGATGATTTTTGTATCGCACCGTTGTCCGCATGTAAGCAATCCAATGTAGATGCGCAACCTTCAGCCATCACACCGTATTGTAAAAGCTCTGCGGCTAAGGTACTGCACTCAACTTCATGTACCTCCCAAGCGGTGATCTTGCGACTGAACACATCAACCATCATATACAGATAGTAGAACAAACCGTTCACAGGAGACTTCAACCATGTCACATCCCAACACCAGCATTGGTTCGGTCCCGTCGCACAATATTCACTCGGTTTAGCTCTTTTATGGCGTTGCTTAGAACGACCACGATCATGTTGCTCGTTCGCTTTTCGAAGCACTCGGTAATAGGTTGATTCACTGCCTAAATACAGCCCTGTATCTGCAAGCGTCGGCACTATTTGACTGGGTGGCAGGCTCTGGAACTCCGGTAGATGACACGTCAGCAAAATCTTTTCTTGCTCTTCTATGCTGAGCTTATTTAACGGCGCTGGACGTGTCACTGTTGCTCGACGATCACTTAACACTGTGCCGTTAACTTGCCATCGCCGGTAGGTGGCTGCATCAATCTCTACACACTCACAAGACAGATGTAAGCGTGCACCATCAGCACGAGCGTTGTTTATCAGCCCGATAATACGCTTGCGTTGTTCTAAGCTCACGACTCGTCCTCGTGGTCCTCGAACAACGCGTTGTACTTTTTTCGCAGCACCAGCAGGGCTGCCGCCTCCGCAAGTGCTTTCTCTTTTCTGTCCAGCTCTTTTTGTAATCGTTTGACCTTCTTACGCTCACTCTGGGTGGCCGCTTTAAGCTCTTTCTCGGATGCCTGATCCCAATCATTTGCCTTTTCGCAAGCTTGCTTCCATTGCGCTAACTGTTCTGGATACAGCCCTTTCTCACGGCAATAAGCCGCTTTCTCAGATTGATTCATGGCAACTGTTTCCATCACTGCTGCAAACTTATCTCGTGATGTCCAGCCATTGCTTGTGTTGTCTGAATCTGGCATGAGTCGCCCCTTATTTCTGGCTTGTGTACGCCAGTTATACAGGGTTGCATCGGATATGCCTTCCTCTTTTGCCAATGCCGCAATCGATGCGTTGTTTGGCGGTAGCATCTTCTTCAAGATGGACTCTTTTCGTTCTGTTGAATAACCCACTATTGCTCTCAGTTTCGCCCTCTCTTAATATTATAAGAATTCTCTCAGTGAGAGGCTGCAACTATCCTGACCGAGGGGGTGGGTAATACGCTGAATGCAAAACAATTGTTAGACGCGGGGGAGTTGATGAGTCCGTTTGTGCTGCCTAGGGAGCGCTGGCCAGAGGTGCCGAGTTACTACGTGACCATCCCGCAGGAGAAGGTGGGCCGTGAGGATGTGCTTGGGTTTAGGGCGTTGGTATTGGGGGAGTGAGATATCCACTGCGGCACTTATTTGCTTTCTTCCTGATATCAATATACAATTGTACGTATAAACGTACATGAACACTTTGGAGATAAGCATGAACGCAATTAGCTATACCTCTGCTAGAGCAAACTTAGCAACCACCATGGCGAGTGTCTGCAATGATCACGCGCCTATT
>CALDTK010000205.1 GCA_937924035.1 uncultured Saprospiraceae bacterium
ACGTAGTTTAATCCATCTGTATGTTCGAAATCTAAAAAATCATCTGTTATCTTAATCTGTTCTCCATTATATTCTCCATCATAAATGGTTTCTGTATTCTTGATATGACCTGAAATGCCTACATATTGTCCTGCTGGAACAACAAATTTCATGTGATCTAGTCCTATGAAAATATCAATATCATCTTTGATGTAGTATCCCAGCCGAAAGTTGAATTGAGGAATAGAAACCTCAAAAGGATTCAGAAAATCATTTACAGTGAATTTTTTTTGACGTTGTATAGCTTTTACATCGGTAAGCTTGAAATCATAATCAGTTCCTATAAATCTGATGTCGGATCGATTGTATCTGTCTTCATTCCATCCCCAAGACGCATAGAATGTTTTTGCTTTGGAATTTTTCACTTTAGGAATAGAAACCAAAGCTGAAGTTTGGGCAGTGATCTCAGAGTTAAAAAAGATCGCTAAAATGCTAATTGCCAGCATGATAAGTATATGTAATTTCATCTAGCTATGGTTGATTACTAAAAAGTGCAAGTAACGATTATTCTCCCATCTCCTCTTCGAAAAGCTAGAAAAATGACAATTTTTGGTGCTCTTAACCTAGAACGCTACTCACTTGTTCTTTGTGTATCACATTAGCGAACACTACCCTTTCTAAATCCCTATGAATCCTACATTCCGCCTTTGGTTTTTTTTATCCTTCATGCTCGCTGGAGGAAACCTTTCTGCACAAGATTTATCCAGCTTTGAGGAGACACCGGTAAAGCTTGAGTATGTCGCTGTCCAAAATGCTGATGATGCATCAGCTGGGGCTTTTGTAGTTAAGAACAATTACCCTACAAAGGACCTTAGCAGCCACCAGCTCGTATGGGAACTATCGTTTGAAGGGAAAGTCGCGAAGCATGACGCCTATCAGCTTGGTGCAATTCAGCCCTCAGAAACGAAATATATCGATCTTGATAAGCTTTTTGATCCAGCCATATTAGCCCAATATCAAGGCGGACTGCTATCTCTTTATGCTGAAATTCAAGAGAAGTTAGTAGACGACGCGCCTCTCCGTATCATTGGCGAGTCGGTGGTTTTGGCGGAGACCGAAAAAGAAAAAATATCAAAATCTAGCGGGGAGCGATATCAGGTCATTAACCTTGGTGGCGCACGTCTCTATAGGATCGCCAACGGCAACTCGATTACGGTTGGAGCTTACAACCAGATTGTAGGACTAGACCTTGGTGAAGGAAACCTGCTAGCAGGCCCAATTCGACCCATCGTAAAATTCGAAACAACTGACGTAGCCGATGTTACCTCTAAAACATATCGAGCGCAAAGCATTATCGATCGAAATGGTCCTTTGAGCATAGGTATCAATCCAGATGCGTTGGAAGGTGTGATCTCTTATCGTATAGAAAATGAACTGGAGTTGAACATCCCCTTCACTTTCGATCAGCGCGGCCTCACCCTTGGGTTAGAACTTTACGGGACCACCTCTACGAGCATACCATCAGAATTAAGCATTGAGATTCCTATTCGTCAAGTAGATGATTCACTCAGCTACCTTGGACAGGAAAGGCTCCCGACGGAACAAGTTGTATTCGGAGATACAAGGCTAGGATTCCATGCGATCACTTTTGATTCAACCTCGATGCCGAGCACACCAAGCTATACGTATACGGGTGCACATGAGCTACAGACGCCTAGAGGCAACGTCGTTGGATCGGACTTTTCATTTCAACTACTACCCTCCTCCACTTTCAAGATGCTTGACTTAGGGGTCACTAGGCATGAAATGAACGACCAAGCAAAGGTTCTCTTGCTGCAAAGAGCGCTCGTGAAGCCCAGAAAACGCAGTGGAATCCGACCGAATCGTTCCGCTTATAGCATAGGACTCTGGCAATTGAGACCGAAGACCCTCCGCGACTAGAATATCATTGCCCAAACTCCCTCAAATCATTACTTTCGCAGCCGCTAAACGCTATTCTTATGTTCGACAATCTAAGTTCCCGATTAGAAGGTGCCTTCAAGAGCCTCACTGGTGACGCGAAACTCACCGAGATTAATGTTGCTACTTCTCTCAAAGAGATCCGTCGCGCACTAGTCGCGGCTGACGTTAACTATAAGATTGCGAAGGAATTCACTGAAAACGTGAAGCAAAAAGCACTGGGTACGGCAAACGTGCTCAATGCGGTAAAGCCAGGCCAGCTCATGGTGAAGATCGTCCAAGACGAACTTACAGAGCTGATGGGCGGGCAAGTTGCTGGAATCAACGCCAAGGGAAAGCCTGGTATCATTCTGATTGCAGGTTTGCAAGGTTCTGGTAAGACCACCTTTACAGGAAAACTTGCGAAATTCTTGAAGGAGAAGAAGCGCATGAAACCGCTTGTTGTTGCTTGTGACGTCTACCGTCCAGCGGCAGTCGATCAGTTGACTGTACTTGCAGAACAAGTTGGCGTTGACATCTACAAGAATACTGACAGCAAAGACCCTGTATCTATTGCTCAGGAAGCATTGGCCTTCGCGAAGCAAAAGCAGTGTGATGTAGTTATCGTGGATACGGCTGGACGTCTAGCTGTTGATGCTGCAATGATGGACGAGATTGACCGTCTGGATAAGGCACTCAATCCAACAGAATCTCTTTTCGTCGTTGATTCAATGACGGGTCAAGATGCGGTCAATACGGCCAAGGCGTTCAACGAGCGTATCGACTATGATGGCGTAGTGCTTACTAAGCTCGATGGTGATACACGCGGCGGTGCTGCACTTACTGTAAAGTACACCGTAGGTAAGCCGATCAAGTTTATCTCTACAGGGGAGAAACTTGATGCGATGGATGTATTTCACCCAGACCGGATGGCGCAGCGTATCCTCGGTATGGGTGATGTTATCTCTTTCGTAGAGCGTGCTCAGCAAAACTTCGATGAGAAGGAAGCTGCTGCGCTCGAGAAGAAGATGAAGCGCAACAAGCTTGACTTCAATGACTTCTTAGGTCAGATTCGTCAGCTTCGTAAAATGGGAGACCTCAAGAGTCTCATGAACATGATTCCAGGAATGAACAAGATTTCCAAGGACATGGACATTGACGACAATGCACTCGTGAAAGTAGAAAGCATCGTCTTCTCTATGACTCCATTCGAGCGTGAGAATCCAGATTCACTCAATACAAGTCGCAAAAAGCGTATTGCACGTGGTTGTGGTCGCTCGATTGAGGACATCAACATGTTCGTCAAGCAATTTGACCAAATGCGTAAGATGATGCACCGCATGAGTAACATGACGCCTGGACAAATGCAGCAAATGGCGAAAGCCGCGAAAAGGTAATTTTAGGCCATAGTCAAAAACTTACCGCTTTGTCCTGAGGACCACTGGTCCGCAGGTAATAGCCTTAATACAGATCGGTTGTTAGCAGGACAAACGTATCTTCCCCTCACACAACAAACACTCCCTATGCTATTCTTCATCGACACCGCCAACCTAAACCAAATTCAAGAAGCCAATGACATGGGCATTCTCGATGGGGTAACGACCAACCCGAGCTTAATGCTCAAAGAAGGAATTGGTGGTGAGCAAGCTGTAATGGATCACTATGCGGCTATCTGCAAGATTACCGATGGAGACGTAAGCGCAGAGGTGACCGCGCTCGATACAGAGAACATGTTGAAGCAAGGGCGTGCCTTTGCAGAGA
>CALDTK010000206.1 GCA_937924035.1 uncultured Saprospiraceae bacterium
TTTATCCTGTCGATACATCAACTTTGAAGTAAATCGACAACTTCAGTTTTGAAGCGTTGTGAAAATATTTCTGTGCGTTCTAAATATTTCTCACGTGCATGATCTTGCAATCCAGCTAGGCGATCAGCATTTGTGTTAAGAACGTTTTGAATGCATACTTCTAGCGCTTCTAGATCAAAGTAATAACAGCACGCATATCCCATTGAGCCAGTCTCGTTATAGCCCACAACAAATCCATCAACCTCAGATACAAGCTCATTCATTGGTGGAGCATCAACAGTTATCACAACCGACTTTACTGACATTGCTTCATTTATATAATGTCCAAAACCTTCTACTTCTGACATACACAAGTGAAATATATAACTGTTGAATATTTTTTTAAATTCAACACTCGAAACATATTCATTTTTGATCACTACATTTGTATATTCGCCACTCGTAAAGCTGTGAATGTCATGATCTTCGTAGCAATAAACATGTAAGCGAGGCCAATCTGGACGCTTCTCCCATAACTGTATGAGTTGGCTCGTACCCTTATTGTCGCTTTTACCGGGAAAATGTGCAAAAGCATCATATCTTTTAGCTACATTTGAGTCATACATATCCCTACTTGTAAACCCAATATATTCAGAAGATATTCCCTCTATCTCAAGTAGTCTCTTCGCCTCCTGTGTTTTAGTAAACACCCCATCCAACTCGCTCATTAGCTGAAAGTCATGATCAAGCAAGTACTCTAAGTTCGGAACAAATAAGTTAATATGAGATACCTTATGTAGGTGTGCATCGACTTCTTCTAGGTGTATACAGGCATAGTAAGAACATTTACTTCCCAACAACTTACCGACAAATCTGAAGATTCTTTTTACCATCTTTCTTTTGGTTGCTGAAGATAATTTTTTTTCAAGTCTGCAGGGAATTCCATCCACAAACACAAAATGGAAGTATTTACTTAATTCCTCTCGCACAATATTAATGTCTTGTACTATGCCCCCTATTGCATAGCTCTTATTTATCGTAACGAATTTAAGCGACTTCATAATTGGCACTTTAATAATTGTTAGTGATTCGGCGCGTCATCTATACCTGCAGAACCAATCGTTTTCAACGATAAGCTTTCTCCGATGTTAGATTGCGTTATTGCTCTCATAAAATATTTATCGAGCACTCTCTGCACCTTCTTTTGCACTATCAAAGTAGTGTATTAAATGGTCCGAAAGCTCCAGAAGATGAATACTCTTCACACGACCTTCGACTTTAGAACCAGCAACAGTATCACAACCCTTTTGCCACAAAATTAAAGGTACATATTCAGGCTTTGTGTTGGCTTCTTTTGTAAAACCAGATTCCTTTGGAAACTTTATAGGAGCTTCATGATCCCCAAAGATATAAAATCGTGTGTCATTCGGCAAGTCATTAACATATTGCTCTATGAGACTATCTAAGTATAAAGCTGAGTGGTGATACCGTTCCCACGCATTAAAGGGCTCATCATATTCCAAGGAAACATTGGTATCTACAATTTCGTCTGTAATTCTAAACGGCCAATGAGTTCGAAAACTAATAAGGTATTGAAACTGCTGTTGTGAACCATGCGACTCAAACAGTTTTTGAGAAATATTGAACATATCCGAATCACGAAAACCATAGACATTCACAACTCTATTATCGCCTCTAGTAAATTCCTGCACTGCCCCATCGGAATTTCCATCCTGTGAGTGACGCAAATACTCATGCATATCCTCACTAAATATTTTACGATCCAGCGGTAATTCATTTAGTACCAAGTCCCGATCAAAATATGTAATCCTAAACGGATGCAGGATGCTGGATTGGAACCCTGCTTCGTTAACATACTCGATAAGATTACCTTTCAAATCTAAATCGTTTAATTTGTAAGAAGCAATTTTATCGGAAGGAAGCCTGTTGGTTAATATGGTGAAATCGGTGTCCAATGAACCTATGATATGGATTGTCTCCATTTCAAAAAGAGACCCTTTACTTCCGAGTTCCGCTAATGTGGGCATCATAGGAGCCCCATCCACATTCGTATTCAGCGTTCGCCAATCAACACTTTCAAGTTGCATTATGACCACATGCTTTGGAACGCCGCAATGCTGAAGATCTCGTGCGAGATCGCCGTTGTACGCGTGACGCGCATTAGCATTTAATCGAATATATTCCTCCTTGAATGTCGAATCAGAAAAATAGAAAAGTTCTCCTAGCCAAGTTTGGAAGTATCCATGTGATGAAGCTAGGTTTCCGAAATCTTTCCAGTACCTGATATTTTTCATCGGATCTATTTGGAACCAACCGATAGTTGATAATAGAAGATATCCCAGAGGGAATGTATACCGGAAATATTTTCCTGATTTGTTATACCCGTTGTTCAAAAAAATGAGCGCTAGCTTGAGAAAAAATGTGAATAGGTATAGTAAAGTCAACTTGTTGGTTAGAATACTTCCGCTAATAAAATACGAATTCAAGGCCTCTTCGTATTGAGAAACTATCGTGGAAGCAGAGAGGGGGCTTTTAAAGAAATAGAAATAAAGCGTGCACACTTGCAAGAACGCCAAAAATACAATATTTAGAACTACCCACGCAAACCTCTGCTTGATCCAAATGTAACAGGACGCACAGAATAGTACGTTCAGCATCAGCAGATGATATGTAATTCCCCGATTATTTAAATCTGTTTGAAGGGTCAAATAGTGAAGTAGCGCAAATTCGAAGAAAATAACGGTACAACAAAATACAACCGGTAGAGATTTTACAAAGGGTGATTTTAAAATAGCCTTAGCATCAACGCGGTATGATTTCATTTTATCCTTACTGACGAAATCCATTGGCAACGCTGTTACTAGTACCAATAGGTATAAATGTATATTCAGGATTCATTCTAGACTAACTGAATGTTTCTACAAATTTTGGAATAGATTCTGTGAAGAAGTTGTCCGTTTTACTGCTCTTTTTCGTGTTGATCGTTGTTGGATTTCTCGCCACGACATTTAACGCTGCCAGAACGCATATTGGTATTTTTGATGCACAACGTATAGCACACGCTGGGGGGGCTATCGACGGCCATACTTATACAAACTCATATGAGGCGCTGAACATCAACTATGGCAGAAAATTCAGATACTTCGAATTGGATTTTTCGCTAACGGCAGATGGCAGAGTTGTATGTATCCACGACTGGAAAGAATCCTTTACAGAACTATTTGGTTTTTCGCTCGAAAAGCCACCCACTTTCACTCAGTTCAAGCATTACGTCAAATCCAGCACTAAATATGAGAGCTGCACCTTGGAAGGCCTGGCTAACTGGATGCATACACACCCGGCTGCGGTTGTGGTTACTGATATTAAGTCTATATCTCATATGGAATGGTCTGAAATAGACGTTTTAATAAAAATCTTCGAAGTACTTCCAGACGCGGAATCACGAGTCATACCACAGATTTATAGCCCCGAAAGCTATGACACGGTAACAAACCTGGGTTACCAAAACATTATTTGGACGCTGTACCGCTATGACGGCTCGGACGACGAAATTATTTCATGGGCAAAACAATTTAAAGGAAAGATAGCCATTGCTATGCCTCAGGTAAAGGCAAAAAAAATGCTACCGAGCAGACTGAAGGAAATCGGCGTGCCAACATACGTTCATACAATTAACTACTGGCGCTCTGCCCTACACTTTTTGCATGTTAAAAATATTAGCAATATCTACACTGATCACCTTCCACCGAACCACCTCATTCTTAATCTAATGTTGAAGAAATGGAATCAGCTTTATTTAAGAGTAGCGGCAAGGCTACACCCATATCTATTGGCACTATATCGTTAGTTGTTCATTGATAAGGCTCTATCCAGAGCTTTCTACCTTCGTTTTCACTCTCTACCCGGTGCGAAATTATCAGAACAATTGCCCTCGGACATAACTTGTGTACCGCGGCCATAACTTTACGCTCAGACTCCAAATCCAATTCACTTGTCGCTTCGTCAAGAATAATAAAAGAAGGGGCTCCGGCAATCGCACGAGCTATCGCGACCCGTTGCAGTTGGCCTCCTGAAATAGCAACGCCCCCGGTTCCGATGCGCGTCATCCTGCCATCGGGTAGAGCTGAAGAAATGTCGCTGACCCCTAATACCTCTTCGACAACCCGGACCCGGTCAGAGTCGAGGTCTCGCCATAGCTCAATGTTATCCTGAATACTGGCCTCGAAAATAGAGGTTCGCTGACCAGCATAACCTATGTGACGTCGCAGATCTGCCAGATCCAGGTCATCCAGGGGAATGCCGTTCACATCGATTACACCAGCGCTCGGTGCTAGCACCCCAAAAAGTAAGGAGACAATTGTGCTCTTTCCCGCACCTGAGGTCCCGTGGAGCCGGTAAGTTTGCCCCGCGCTGAGTTCAGCACTGAAATCTGTTAATACCGACGCCGAACCGTAGGCAAACGAAATTTGTTTCAACTCGATCTGCTCTATGTCACTCAAAGCTCGACGGGCTTTACCATCTGGAATCGATACCCAGGATTTTAAACGATGAGTGACTGTCTGGAATCCAGCGTGATGTCTCGCGAGTTCAGTAAGGCCGCCGAGAACGCCAGACGCCTGCGGCAAAGCGCGATACAGAACAAGTACGAAAATGACGACCTCACCGATAGGCATCGACTGACTTCTAGCATAGAGGCCAAGCCCGACAACGAGAGGCACGACAAGCAGCGAGAGAAGCTGTGGAACGATAGAACCGTAAAATTCGGATTTGACCTGCTGGGCTCGCAACCAGGCAGACTTCTCGGCAAACAGTTCATTGAATCGCCGCTCGAGCCCGTATGCGGCGATCGTGAACTGTGCACCAACGCTTCCAACAGTGGCCTGATACAGATCACTATGGAGATCAAGCATCGTTCTACTAATCCCCCGCAATCTTCGATTGAAACGGTAAGCCGCAAAGGCTAGCGGAAGTGCACTCAGAAACAGTACAGCCGTCATCTTCCATGACAACCAGGCAAGCACCGCTCCGTAAGCCGCAAGCGCAAATACCCTGGAAACGATTTCCAGATGCGCTCTACAGTATTCGCTCGCCGACCAAGTTTCACCAACAATTGTATTGATGAGTTCACCGCTCTTAAGGGTACGTGGCTCTATGACAGCAGGATTATGGAGCGCGTCGTGCAGTTGGACCTGCATTCGCTCGTTCCAGGTATTCGTGAGCCTCGATCCGAACCAGAGCATTGTCAACGTTACGCACACTCGGAGCGCTACAATCGACATCACAAGCGCAATTAGCGTATTGACCTCAGCATCGATAGAGATCACCCCAAATGACATTTTAATCCTGGAACCGTCTTCAATCGCGTTTATAAGCGGAATTAACAACCCCAGCCCAGCATTTTCCAACACCAATCCAAGTATTAGCAACAACAGATAAACTAAAATCTGCCGAGAGCCCAACCATCGAATCAAGGATCGATATTCATCAATTGTTAGAGTTTGGACAGCGCTCAATTCTAATTTCTCAACTATCGGTTGATGAACTACGGTATGGAAACTTGTATTTAAAAGTCAGTAGTCTTGACTCAACCAAGTGCCAACTTAACCCGGCTAGTACTACACTAATAATGATTGTTCCAAAAAAGTTGGGGATCCAATAGTACTGGCCAAGCGCCGGATCTAATCCTGAGGCAATCGTGAGTTTCTTTGCAACCACTATGGCAAGAAGATGCCACAGATAAACCCCGTAGCTAATTTTACCCATCATCATCAGCGGCCAACTTTCCAACCATCCCCCCACTCGGCCATTAATCCCTACGTAGCAAGTAAGAATCAGTCCTACCGAAATCAGCATCCATGCGGTGACGTCCAACGTGGAGCCGGCAGCCCGACCGGGCCCAAAAAAAACACAGAGGAGAACAAGAGTTACGACCCCAATGATACTTACTGCCAGCGCAAACCACCGGACCATCTTCACAGGAGGACTACTGCGTAACCACAACGCAATGGCTGCACCACCAGCGAAATCATCTGCATAGTAGGTAGGGTATAAACCGGGGCCGAACTCTTGCCATCGACCGGTAATCTCGATAAGCCCTCTTGTCCCGAGGCCGAACGCAAAGAGGCCAGCAATCGCAATCCACCAATACCGTACAGGGAGAACAACAAGCGCTAATGGCCAAACGAGATAGAACTGCTCCTCTTGTGCAAGGCTCCAGAAGTGTGCAGTTAGTGGCTCCCAGGCACCGGTAGAAAGGAAGCGGAAATTGGAGAGATAAAAAGCGTGGTAGTGCCAAGAGTGTTGGAGGTGATCCCACCCTACAATAACAGTTACCAACAGTACGAGATAAAATACGGGGAGTAATCGCAAAGCACGTCGAACAAAGAAAGGCATCAACGCGGCTGCTCCACGATCTTTGACAACATCAAAGAGAATGCCGCTTATAAGGAAGCCACTGAGCACAAAGAATAGTTGAACGCCACGGTCTCCCGGCCGGACATACTGCAAAAATGTATAATCAGGGCTAGTATGTGAAAGTATTACCCCGATGACGGCCATAGCGCGGAGACTATCAAGCTGGGGCCGAAACTCTCTCGGTGCCGGTAGACGCTCACCCATCAGCCAGATTCCTCGGTAAATGCTCAACGAATAGATCCAGTACTTTTTCAAGATTTACTTGATCGGATTCACTGAATACGCCCTTCGAGCTGTCCCGTAGCTGCTCCGCAGTTCGGCTGGTCGAGTAACGGGAACCTTCCGCTGAGCCCGACTTGTGAAGGAACTGCCACATCTGCTCAGTCGGTTCTAAATCCAATACTCGTGCTATTTCTTTGAATTCATCTTCCGGGTTTGCCACAAGTTGCTCATGCGTGAAGATCGGCCAATCGCGAGACTTAGCCTCTCTCATCAATGCCAGATCGAGTAGCCCAACTGTCCACGCAAGTCGCTCCGCGTGAGTCTCCAATGCAGGGACAGCAATATCCAACCGTTGTATAATTTCCCTGGCTACCCAGGGTTGCTTGTGTACTGGCTCTGGCGGAAAGCCCATCTTCTCCCAGCTGGCAGCGACCTGCTTTGGGTCCCGTCTCAGAACTAGAACATCAGCGTCGAGCCAGTCTGCGATAAGCCCCCCACAAAAAGAGATGGTGACTTCCTTTATCAACAATCGATCATCAGAACCCTGCTTAGATAATGGTTGTACCTGAGTTGCAGGTGATCGAGTTAACGAAATTTTTCTCGGTTTTACAGCGCGACGGATCAGAGACGCGCGAATACGAGGTAGCAGTTTTGCACCGAATCTAGCCTCATCAAAGTAAGATGGATGTTCAAGAACGGTCTTCCATAACTTTTGAAACTTCTTGCTTTTCAGAGCGTAGGGCGTCGGGTATTCAGCTAAGCCGAGCTTCGCCCAAAAAGCAGCAGGCCAACGATATGCATCGGCTGGCTCCGATACAAAGCGAACGCCCGCACTCCTCCTAAGAACATTGGCAGTCCATGTAGACCCAGCTCGTGGAAGACTTAATATTAGAATTGGCCGACCGCCCTTGGAGCCTGTCACACGCTATCTCCGGCCACTCATTCGCACTCGGCCAAGCCGCCAGGATTCATACAATCCTTCTATGACACCAATGGGGATCCACACAGGCCGGGCGAGGCGTGGATCTGTAGACGACACAGGCGAAAAGGATAGTCGCTTGTACCAAGCCCTTACGCCAGTTTTGATATCGTTCAATGCCATTCTAAGAACGTGACGATCTCCTTTATACAAATGCTTCCCGTAAAATCGCCCACCTGCTCGAGCATACAAACGATGAAGCTTGTTCAGTTCGGTGTCCTCGCGCCAATCCTCGTGCACCACAACCATTGCAGGCACGTAGTGCATTGGCCGACTATCAAGCAACCATCGGTAGGCAAAATCGAGGTCTTCGGCTGCTAACTTGAACCCTGCCCTCTCGTCAAATCCACCGAGCTCGATGACGGCTTGTCGATAAACCCCCATGTTCGCAGGGTATAGGCGACCCGCTTTTCGTGTGTTTGTCAGATCTTCCGGTTCATCTAGAATTATCGTGGACGGTACTGTGCCAGTACCACCACCGCCGGGTAACACCTTCCCAGTGACAAGACCACCAGGGTTAGCATGAAGGGCATCAAGACCACATTGAACCCAGTGGTCATCCACACGACAATCGTCATGGGTTACAAGAAGCAACTCGGTTCTGGCCTCAGAAAACAATTGATTCATGTTACACGCAATACCAAGCCGACTACTGGGTACCACCCTTACATTAAACGGGTACGACTTCCCTTTAACAAGGTTAGCTACCGTATGACCGCGGCTCTGGTCACCGAGCAATACCTCTTGAGGAAGGACACTTCCAGAGGCAATAGACAGCAGGCAATTTCTAAGTAACTCTATACGGCCAACAGTCGGGATAACTATGGTTAGATCCGTTGCCACAATGGAGTTTCCGAGCCCTCGTCGCTCTGTCATCGCTTTAACAAATTCCGAAGTTTAGGCACTACCGTCTTTCTACCATGATCCATCGAGCGCCTGAATGTGGATACACGCCGATGCCCAGGCAACCGCAATAATGAATCCAAAGGTGGCTTGGTTCCATCGACTATAAAGCGACCAAGCGTGTGAGGATTGTCAAATGGCTTGATGTGACAGCCCGTAAGACTGAACGCAAGTGAGTAGCCGCAATGCTTCGCTAGTCGACCCAACTGTTGATCAAAGATTCCATAAGGAAAGGCGAAAAGCTCTACTTTCTTTCCAATCACGTCCTGCAGCTCTTCTTTTGACTGCAACATCATCTTTAACGCTTCTTTGGTCGACACATGCGTCATTGGTTGGTGATCTGTTGAATGACTGCCAACATAAAGTCCAGAAGCCGCAAGCTCCGAAAGTGTTTGACCATCCATGATCTTCATCGGCTCACCATACTTGGCGTCCCATTGAGCTGCCTTACCCAGGTAAGATGTCGCAGCAAACATGACCGCAGTAAATCCGTGATTTTGTAGTAACTGCCAGGCAGTGTCAGCAAAGCATTGATATGCATCGTCGAACGTTATTAGGACTGCTTTCCCTGATATCGGCCTGCCCCTGCGCACTAAAGCCGAAACCTCACGTAATGATGGCGTACGGTAGCCATTCTCTCGAAGCCACCTCAGCTGTTCTACAAAGTCATCTGGTGACACCTGATATGGGCGCAATGCCGACGGAGCATTTTCACCGATTGAATGGTAAGTAAGTACCGGCAATTCGGTGGTAACAAGCTTGTTAGACTGATCCGGTGTCGTTTGGTAACCCGACCAAAGCACCTGATTGGCGATTTCGGGTTCGAGATTGATTCTGTCTATTGGACGGAACTCGTGTCCGGTTTCTTTTTTGTCGAGCGTCTTCTCGTACCGTTCGACCATATAAAGGTCGGTTTCTATTACCCGAGTGCGTTGTAGTTCAGGGTTAGATCCAAGAGCCTCTGAGATGCGCTGCACCCCAAACGGCTGACGCCATCCGAAACCAGGTTTAGATCCCCGCTGGCTTGCTTCAAATGCGTGAGCATGTACGAATGCCCCTCCGGGTCGTATTCCGGCAACCAATCGACTAACCACGTCATCTAATTTTTCCGGTGGCATGTAGTACAGCACCTCACTGCAGACAACAACATCACTGGTCTTGGTGAGGGTATCCGCTAAAAGATCAAACACCCCCATCTCAACGTT
>CALDTK010000207.1 GCA_937924035.1 uncultured Saprospiraceae bacterium
TTACTTCCGCGAAGACTACGAATACGTAGCAAATGCAAGCGACCAATCAGTTCTTGATGTACACAACGGTCGATTCTGTGTTACACCTGAATATCCGAACGGAACGTATGCATATTTCGCAACCGTAAATGCAGATTGGACATCCGCTTATCCTTATGCCGTTGGACCAACCTTTTATGGGAATTTTGAGCGCCGATCGGTGACAGCCATCACAGAGTCGACTACGATATACGAGCAGACCTCAAATATTGCTGAAACGTACTTTGATGACCTCAACCTGCAGGTCCTTCCAAACCCTGTTTCTGATCTAGTTGCTATTCAGATCAATGGCCTGGTAGAGCGCGAGTTGAGCGTGGAACTTGTTGATGCTAGCGGTCGTGCTTTCGCCAAAACCCGCATTCCGGTTGGTGGAACACTAGCTCACTTTGATGTGCAAACCCTTTATCCAGGAACGTATTACATCGCGATCTCTGACGGAGTAGAGCGTACCGTACGTACCATCGTTGTCGAGCGATAAAGCTTGTCGGTTCTGTCATGCGATCCACCGGTTCGCAGGCGCACAGTATAGCGGCGAACCAGTTGTTCGCAGCACGATAGCCGCACAAAAAAGGGTTGTCTGCCTTCAGGCGAACGCCCTTTTTTTACGTCTAGTGTGAGCGTCCTTAAAGAAATCCCACTACCCACGTCTCAAATCCCGTTACTCTCTAACCACCTGCTCTACACGCTGCCACATTTCCTCGAAAGCAGCAAAGCCTGTAGCAATAATCTGCATCTGCTCCCCTTTACGGACAATGACCGTTGGGTATCCGCGCACGCCCCATTGGCGGTTTAGTTGAAAGTCTTCGTAGGTAGCACGCTTCATTTCTTCGGTAGGAAAAAGGACAGAAAACTTTGCGTAGTCAATCCCCAGCTCAAAACAAATGGGCTTGTAAAATTCAACTTTTGCCGGGTCTTCATTCTTTACGTAAAAGCGGTGCTGTGTAAGCTCAAAGAAACGAGCCTCCACAGTTGGATTTATCGTTCGCGCAGTTACTACGGCCCTGCAGCTCGGTTCAGTATTGTACTGAAAATGCTCGGCGCTCAATAAGTCATAGGAGAATGGCTGACCGCTACGACTACTCACTTCTTCCCAATGGTGGCGCAAAAAATCTTGGAAATTTGGTGTCCACTCTTCAGAGTTATCTGGTCGTAGCCCTCCCATCACAATCCGATAGCCAATTCCATTGATGGCGGCCGTTCGCTTGAGTTGGTTGAGCGCAGGAGATATGCCCCAGCACCAAGAACACATGGGATCACCTACATAGATGATCTCCGTTTCTGAATCTAGGGCGATGTTGTGTAGCGCTCCGTCTAAAGGAGTAGGCGTACACAGCCCTGTTTCAGGATCACAAGTCGCACCTTCTGGGATAGTCATGGTCTGAGCTTTGAGGCTTAGCAGGTTTTGCGAAAGCAGCAAGCATATCGCAACTGCACGTAATAACATAATCACACATGTTCAACGTACAAATCAGACATTCAGTTTCTTATACCTAAAGCTCGAGTATATCTCCCCGTCGAGCAATGTTATATCCTGCATCTAAGACGGCCTTTGTCTGGTCACTCGCTTCGTTGAGCAGCGGATTGGTATGGTTGAAATGAATGAAATATACCCTAGACCGAATGCTGTCTGGTAGATCCTGAAAAAGCGACATACTCTCCACCACAAAAGGATGAGGTATTTGGGCCATGTCCCTGCCAGGTAATTCATTTCCATCGTAAAAAGTAGCATCTAAGAGGGCGTAGTCAACGGTTGAGAGTAGCTCTGAAATATCAGTTTCCCAGCGTTCCCATTTATCGATATCAGGAATAAAAAGCGCCGATTTGTTTGGTCCCTCGATCCGATAACCTACCGTTTCTGAAAACTCATCGCGGTGAGGAACTTGGAGTGGCGTAACCTTTAAGTTTGACAGCCTGCCCTGAGCTTGTCGAAGGGGAAGCTTAGAAATGCTTTCAGAAAGAATCGGTCTGATCTCAATATTCTTGTTCGTCACCAGCTGGCTCCATGGCCCATTATTCGTCAGGAATTCTTGCATACGTGGCATTGCATATACCGGCATTTCGTTGGCTCCTAACACTTCTTTGCCTAGGTACATCAACCCTGCATAATGTCCAATGTGTGCATGCGTTAAGAAGATGCCATTGGGCAACGTTTGGTTGGAATACTGACTCAGAAATTCGACTTGGCTCGTAAGGTCAGGCGTTGCTTCAAACAGCCAACTTCGCCCACTTGCTGGATCGACCAACCCCAAACACACCACCTGTCGTTTAGCTGCTTCAAGCGCATCGAGGCCGCTGCAACAAGCCTTCGTGCAACCAAGCTGTGGCGATCCCGCATCTTGAGCATTGCCGAGTACAACAAGGTGTGGGGCATTTGCGGGCACAGACATTCTAAGCTCCGCTTTCTGAACGGTAGTTTCCTGATCTGCGGTGCCGCATCCGAACATAACTCCGAAGGTCAACACGTAGATTCCTAAGGACAGTTTAGCGAAGATTTCTTCCATATGGCCTAAAGATGATTCAAGATGTCCGTCTCTTGTAATTGCATTGCTTTTCTTGGGGCGTGCTTTCGCCAAAACATCAGGAACCGATTTACCTCGAACTCGTCGCATTCATGGAACGGTACGCTAAGTTTTCTCCGAGCGACTTAGCAGAAATCCTTCCTCATTGGACACCGCGTTCGATGAAAACAGATGAAGTACTACTTGCACAAGGCAAGCGATGTAAACATGTTTGGTTTCTACAATCAGGATTGATGCGCTATCGTTACGTCCGTGAAGACGGCGAGGAGCGCACCAAGTTTTTTACTGAACCGCCTTACGTATTCACTTCTCAGCGTAGCCTTAACCAAGACATCCCCGCTGAGGAATCAATCGTTGCAGTAACCGATACAGAATTGCTCTCCATTTCTAAATCTTCTATCGACGATCTATTTCGACTACCCAGTTGGAGTCAATTTGTGCGTCTACTTGTACAAGAAGTACAGTTTTATACCGAGCAGGTTTTACTTGATGCACAGAGCATGACAGCCGAAGAGCGTTATCGTAAAATGCTTGTCGAACAAAGTAATCTGTTACTTAACGTTCCTCAAAAATACATTGCCAGTTACCTCGGTATTGCGCCGCAATCGCTGAGTCGAATCCGAACGCGACTCGGCTAGTTTATCGACGCATCCTGCATTAATTAACCTAGGTGCATCGACAAGCAGGCATCGGGAGCTGAGTTTTGCAGATATGCAATGCTTACTTCTTTCGATGCTCATCATCTTGCCTCCTGCACGGCCAGATCAACCCACGAACAAACACTTTTGGCACACCGAATACGCTGACGTTGATGCCCAAGTTGTATTTGACATGTGGACCTCGATTCCTGATTGGCCGCTGTTTGATACGGGGCTAGAAGCGGCCGCACTCAAAGATGGTCGCGATAAGATTATCGAAGTCGGGCAAAAGGGAATCCTCATAGCAGAAGGTGGCCGAAAAGTCAAGTTTGAGATCACCGCCTATGATCCCGGTACCCACAGTTACTCCTTCACATCTCAGCTTATTTTAGCCAAGTTGCACATCTATCGTTTTGCGAAAGCAGATACCAGCGGCCAGCTCGCCATTACACACGAAGTCTGGTTTTCTGGCCCACTTGGAAGTTTATTTGCCGGGATCTTGGGTAAAAAATTTAGAGCACAACTACCGGCAGTCGTCAAGCGTGTGGTAAGGATGTCAGCCGAGCGTAGCAAAAAGCTGAAATAGATCATTATGGAACTCTCATCAATCGCGATGCGAATCGTCTACCTTGCTAATATTTTCGTAGCGGGCTGGATTGGAATTACCTGTTTGTTTACGAACAGAGGTGCAGCTACCGTTTTCGAAAATACCGTTGCTCAATCTGAGGGTCTTCGTGTCGTCGGAGCCCTTTGGCTGGCCATTGCGCTTTGCTCAGTACTCGGCCTAGTCAAGCCAGAGGCTTTTGCTGCGGTGCTTGTTCTGCAACTGTTCTACAAAGGCATGTGGCTTCTCTTTGTAGCCTTGCCAGCCGTACAAGCGGGCAATCCATATCCACGCAGCATGGCTGCATTCTTCGTTGTATGGGTGGTGATCCTGCCTTTCATCATTCCTTGGAAAAAGATGTTCATTTCAGGATAGATACATACCAAGTGCTACCTTCCCACCATGCGCTTGCCTTCCCCTATTCTTGCTTCAGCTTTCGCCAAAACCCATGGGGCGAAACTCGTTGGTCCTGATCAACATTTCCATGGTGCCAACGAGATTCACAACGTTCAAGCAGGAGACATCACTTTCGTCGATCATCCTAAATACTACAAAACCACATTACGGTCTGACGCCAGTGTGGTGATCATCAACGAACTTCCGGAAGACCTGAACGGCAAAACCGTCCTCGTCCATCCCAACCCATTTTCGCTCTATGATGCACTCATAAAAGAGCACCGTCCCAACTACACGCTTAAAGAAAAGATTGCGCTTTCCGCCAACGTTCACCCCTCTGCGATCATTGAACCCGGTGCCGTCATCGGACCAAAAGTCACCATCGGTGCACACACCATCATCGAAGCAAATGCGGTCGTCTACGGTCCAGCCCGAATCGGCAAACGTTGCCGCATTGGAGCAAGTACCGTAATCGGTGACAAGGCCTTCTATTTTCGAAATAATCAAGGAGAATTTAGTCGCTGGACCACAGGAGGTGATGTCGTAATCGAAGATCATGTCGAGATCGGACCTATGTGCAACATCGCACGTGGTGTAAGCGCATCGACGACCATCGGCGAAGGATCAAAATTCGATGCGCAAGTCATGATCGGCCACGATACGGTCGTCGGAAAGCATTGCCTTTTCGCCGCTCAAGTCGGCATCGCTGGCAACGTTACCGTCGAAGACAACGTCATCCTCTACGGCCAAGTCGGCGTAGCCCAAAACGTTACCATCGGTGCGAAAACCGTCGCCCTCGCCCGTGCGGGTATGAGTAAGGACTGTAAAGGCGGCATCACCTACAACGGAAACCCCGCGCAGCCTGCTAGAGATTGGTTAAAGGAAATTGCGGTGGTGAGGAGACTCGCCAAAAGCTAGGCACTATTACTTTAGGGCTTGTGGTCTGACCGCTCCTGCGGTCAACCGAGTGTGACGAGCCGCAGGCGAGCAACATTTAGACGCGTCCCAACCACCATTCAAAATTCAAAATTGTCTCGCAGTATTGAGGGATCACCAATTCAAAATTCTATTCATGAAACGTCGCCCCTTTCTCAAGCAAATCTCTCTCCTCGCAGCAGCAACACCCATAGCATGTAGCCTTGGTGCAACAGGTTCTGCTCCAAGCGAAGCGAGCAGTCCCGTAGTACTGCGGGATGAAAGCGGCGAAAAGAAAAAACTCGGCGTCGCCCTCGTCGGACTTGGTTACTACTCACTTAAGGAACTTGGGCCAGCGCTCAATCTCACGGCAGACTGTTACCTCGCAGGGGTGGTGACAGGGGATCCCGAAGTGAAAGGCAAGCAATGGGCAAAAGAGTACGGCTTTCCAGAAAAGAACATATACAACTACGAGAATTTCGATTCGATAAAGGACAACCCCGATATCGATATCGTCTACGTTGTATTGCCCAACAGTATGCACGAAGAATTCACGGTTCGTTCGGCAAAGGCTGGTAAACACGTTATCTGCGAAAAACCCTTGGCCATGAACCCAGCTGAGTGTCAACGCATGATTGACGCTTGCAAAGCAGCTAACGTAAAATTTGGAGTTGGCTACCGATGCCGCTACGATCCATATACGATTGCGACGATTGAAAAGGCTGAAGAACGAGGGTCCGATAACATTCATTTCATCCGCAGCCACGCAGGGTATCAAATGGGTGAAAACCTAGAACAGTGGCGCCTCCAAAAAGCACTGGCTGGAACAGGCGCACTTGGAAACATGGGCGTCTACGCACTCCAAGGTGCGATCTATGCGGCTGGCGAAAACCCAATCAGCGTATCCGCCCAGGAATTCAAAACAGATCCAATCAAGTTTGACGAAACCGATGAAACAGTAACCTTTCAGCTCACTTTTCCGAGCGGTGCTGTAGCCAACTGTGCAACGAGTCACAACGCATTCATGAACGATCTGCGCATAGATTATACAGGTGGTGCCTACATTGATATCGATCAGTTTTCGGCATACCGTGGCCAATCAGGTAAGACAAATCAAGGCCCTATGGATTACCCGAAAGTTAACCAACAGCAACTCCAAATGGACGCCTTCGCTCGTCACGTACGTGATGGTGAGCCAAACCTCGTTCCAGGCGAAATGGGCATGCGTGACATGCAGATCATTGAGGCTATTCTACTAAGCATCAAGGAGGGTGGCAAGACGATATCTCTCAAGGATTTGGTATTCTAGCTTGAGACTTCACAGCGGATGTTTAGCCTTTGCTCGACCAACGGTCGGCCGCTCAGCTAAACATCCGCTGTGAAGTCTCACAACCTCAACCTTTAGTCGTACGTTGCCTACCCATGTCTTCAACCCTTACTTCTGGCCAAAGTGCCACTGCCTTACCCGCATTCGCCGCCGAGCAACACGTGCTACCCAACGGGTTTACAGTGTATCTAAGCCCCAATCCAGCCGAACCACGCATCTATACAGAGATTGCCGTTCGTGCAGGAAGCAAACACGATCCCGATCGAAGTACAGGGCTTGCACATTACCT
>CALDTK010000208.1 GCA_937924035.1 uncultured Saprospiraceae bacterium
CTCTTACCATACCGAACAGAGAAGTTAAGCCCTTTAGCGCCGATGGTACTGCCCCAAGCGGGTGGGAGAGTAGGTCGCCGCCGCCTTTTTTAACTAAACAATGGGTCGATTGCATTTTGCAGTCGGCCCTTTTGTTGTTTAAGGCCCCTTGTCCTGCGAACCATCGGTTCGCAGGTAAAAATTTATGGCACACAGGAAGAAACAACACTTCCTCCCTTTACCTCTGCTCTAATTATTTAATAGCACATTTGTATTCTACTTTGAGTCTATGACTCTCATAGCTTAGAACAACAACTGTGATGAATAAACTTCCAAGCTTTATAGCTACGCTATTTCTATTGTCTATCGTACTCTTCGTGCTCCCTCAAAGCTCGATTGCGCAGGAAGTTTACTTTCAGCAGCAGACGGACTTTAAGCTCGACGTCAAACTTGACCCATCTACTCATTTACTTAAAGTAGCGGGTTCGCTGACTTATTTCAACAATAGCCCAGATGCTTTGGATAGTATTCCCCTACACCTATGGGCAAATGCTTACAGCAATAGAAATAGTGCTTATGCTAAACAAAAACGCAGGCTTGGAGAGGTAGCCTTTGCTTTTGCGGAAGAACAAGAGCTTGGGGGGTATACGGAAATCAGTGTCGGCGGCCCAGATGTAAAGCGGACCTTCCAAGACGGACCGGAAGTATTATGGGTTGTTTTGGCGAAAGCACTAGAACCAGGTGAACGTACATTCAT
Source organism: uncultured Saprospiraceae bacterium (assembly GCA_937924035.1). Classification (GTDB taxonomy): domain Bacteria; phylum Bacteroidota; class Bacteroidia; order Chitinophagales; family Saprospiraceae; genus CALDTK01. The sequence continues at coordinate 737 of CALDTK010000208.1, forward strand.
CACCATGAGCTATTCACTGAGAGTCCCTAAGACCTTTAGTCGGATGGGACGTGAAGGTAGCTCCTACCAAATAACGCAATGGTATCCTAAGCCGGCACTTTACAATAAGAATGGCTGGAACATCATGCCTTATCTTGACTTCGGCGAGTATTTTAATGATTTTGGAGACTATGAGGTGTCTGTTACGCTTCCGCAAAACGGAATAGTCGCGGCTACTGGGACAGCTGCTAATGAAGAAACGACCGTATTGATCAATGCAAGAATTGAAGCTTCGATTCAAGACCCCGAAGCTATAAATGCGCTTTCGTACGAAGAGGGAACTTCGACCTTCGCGTTCAGGGCTGAAGGTGTTTCTGATTTTGCTTGGTTCGCAGATTGCAAGTTTTTAATAGACACTGTACAGACTCAGCTTGCCCAGCAGCAGATTACAGCTTTCACATATTACGGATTGCCGGAAGCTGAACGTTGGGATTCTTCAGCGTTTTACCTCGCGAGGGCAGCGCATTTTGCTGATAGCCTCATCGGGCATTACCCACATCCGCAAATCTCGGCAGTTTCAGCTCTACTTGGAGTCGGTGGCGGAATGGAATATCCGATGATAACCGTCATTGGAGGTACCTCATCAAGCAAAGAGTTAGACCGTGTCCTTGCGCACGAAGCTTTTCATAATTGGTTTGCTTTAGATGTTGCGACCAATGAACGTGCACATGCTTGGATGGATGAAGGCTTGACCAGTTACGTAGAGAATCGGTATATGGATACCTATTATGAAGGCAATAGTCGCTTGGCGGATAACCTTCCTAAATTCGTTGCTAAAGGCTCGCCCCATTCGGGCAATTCACTTTTTCATGGAGGTTTAGCAGCAGCATGTCGACACCCTACTCCCAATACGCACAGTGATAGTCTTTCTTCAATCGGATATGGATATGCAGCCTACGCTCAACCGCAACTACTTTTCGATATGTTAGATGCATATCTTGGAGAAGATATATTTGAAGAACGACTAAAGTCATATTATCGTGATTGGGGACGGAAGCACCCATCGCCAAAGGATTTACAGAAATCTCTTGGCGGGGAATCTATTAGCTGGTTATTCGATAATTTTATATTGAACAACGAACTTCCAAATTATAAGATTCAGGAAGTGAAAACTGATAACGATAAGTTGTCGGTTACGATTAGTAATATGGGAGGAGTTGCAAGTCCGATTCATTTGGGCTTTGAAGATCAAGAGGGAGACTACGGGCATTTTAAATGGCGACCAGGATTTGAGGGCACAGAAACGATAGAACTTTCTCTGCCTCCAAATGCATATCGCATTGCTATCGATCCGCTCGTATTGACTCCGGAGGTAAAGCGCAACGATAACTACCATCGGTTAAGCGGACCCACACCAAAACTAGAGCCTTTAGGTGTTAATTTCTTCGGTAGTATTGGAGATCCAAGCAAGAATAGTTTAAATGTTATTCCAGCGCTCAGCTTTAATAGCGCCGATAATTTGCTATTGGGTTTTGGTTTTCACAACTACCAACCCGTAATGCCAGCAACGCGATATTATATCATCCCTTTAATTGCCACAAGAGATGCTTCGCTCAACGGAGTAGGATCACTAGCGCATAGTTTTTATAATTCGTTTGATCATTGGTGTAGAGAAATTGAATTGTCACTCCATACAAGGAGGTTTCATTATAACTATAATGAGGCTTATGAGTTCAATGATCGTTTTACACGCGTAACAGCAGCAGCGACTGTATTTTTGAAGGCAAGAGAAGGTCTTCCACTAGATAATTCATTCTCAATAAAAGTGCACAATGTTGATCAACTCTATGCGCGAGGTATAGACATAACAACGCAAACCTTTGTTAAGGAAAGACAGGATTATCAAATATTTGAGCTAGGGTTTAGCTCTAAGAAAAATGACCCGATAAAGCCACGTTCTTATACTCTTGATTTTCAAGGTGGGCAGGATTTTAGTCGCCTTTCTGGAGTTTTTAATTATGGTGTAAGGTATAGTGAAAAAAGCCGTTTCTTCAGAATCCGTGCTTTTGCAGGTACTTTTTTAAACAGAGATCGACCAGAGCAAAACGCCTTCTTGTTGCCGAACGGTACTACCGGATTTTTGGCTAATCAATATGATTATACGTTCACTGAAAATGTCATCAATCGTAGCAGTGGAGGAAATCAGGTCTTTGTGAGAGACGGATCACTTACACTACCTTTTTTACTTCCAGTGCCATTTTCAGATAGTTGGTTGACAAGTGTGACTGCGACCGCAGATATTCCAGTATCAATTCCAATCATTGGCTTGAGTGCTTATCTCGATGCAGCTTTGTATCCAGATACAAGGAGAGGTCAATCAGGCACAGTTTTACCAAT
>CALDTK010000209.1 GCA_937924035.1 uncultured Saprospiraceae bacterium
AGGGTTGCTATCATTGGATGTGGGTGGTTAGGTTTTCCGCCCCGTGCCAGCACGAGGGCCTTCATGCTATATTGAGCTCGTCATTGTTAGTACTAAATTGACACATAAATCGACTCAGAATGCAGAAAGGGAGTGTAGCGATTATTGGCTGCGGATGGTTGGGATTTAGGCTTGCGCTAAAACTCCTTTCGGATGGGTACACCGTATACGGCACTACGACTCATAAGGACAAGCTAACTGAGCTCGAAGCAGCTGGTATAAAGGCTTCTGTTCTCAAGTTACCTGTTGTAGACTTTCAAGCTTCGACCAAAACCATTGATACTAAGCCAGTCGAACATCTCACATCTCATGCCCCACATCCCTATTGGTCTGCTGATCAGTTGGTGATCAATATTCCTCCCAACCGTAAAGATCCAGCTTCCGCCAAAACCTATCCTGCGGCTGTGTTAAGTGCACTTCTTTCATATCGAAGAAACCAGCCGAGCGGTCGAATCATTTTTACGAGTTCGATTGGGGTGTATGGCAAAGATCACGGAAGGGCGATCGATAGAGGTACACGCATCGCAATTGAAAACCCCTCAGAGCGACAAGCATCACTTCTACTGGCAGAGTCTCAAGTACAGGCTCAAAGTCAACGTCCGCACCGCATTTTGCGTTTGGGTGGCTTGTACGGCGGTTCGCGTGACCCGAAGAAGTGGTTTGCAGGAAGAGAGATTCCTCGTCCGAATGACCCGATCAATTTGGTGAGCCGGGAAGAGGTGATAGAAGAAATTACAAGATTACTCGACGAGCCTTTTTGGGTAGGGGAGAGCGTTTATAATGTCGTGGGAACGGAGCATCCGAGGCGGGGGGAATATTATGGGTAGTGCACTCGGTTTTGCTATGACTATCAGGTCTATTTAAGAGTCTTGATTGATTTAAAGACTCATTTTCTTACGGTCATAGTTTTGATTCGATTGATCAAAGGGTCTAGATGGTTACTTGGAAAAAAAGCAGTCAGTTTTTATTCAATATACCTATTCAAGGCGCTTAATGTTATCAACTACTTCACGGTAATCATGGTCAATGATAGATAGGAAACAGATACCCATTGATTTACGCTGGGTTGATACTAGATAAAATGAAGCGTATCGTTTTTTGTCAAAGTATTTTTGTCTAGTTCTCAGCTTTACATACTTATACCATCTCTGTGACTCTATATCTTTTTCGATAATTTCTTCATGTTGCACAGTTGAATTATTAGTATTATTATTTTCTAGAAACATTCTTGCCATAATATTGTCTGAATTATTCATAATTGGCACATGTGGTCCAGATCGGATAATCCACAGTAAGTTTTCATTTGTAAGTGTGTCTAGGAATATTTCTGCGTTTTCGAACTTTGTACTGATGTTTGTCAGAATACCGAATTGGGCGGTTTTTATGTCTGGTGTGAGATCTGAATTTTCAATAGTAGACATGAATTCGGGGATTGACATGTTTACGAACTCATCAGGAATGGAAAGTGATACGCCAGACTCTAGAATATCATACTGATATGAGTTGTTTTCTAAATGAATCTCTCTTTCCGTAGGCCGATCGCTATTGCAGCTGGAGAGAATGAGTATCGTAAGGAGAAAGAGGAGCGTCGAGCGTAAAGTAGAAATAAGTCTCATGTGCTGTGTGATTTTGCAGTATAGTAGGGTAAATGTCGGTTTAGAGTAGTACTAAAGAACAATTAAAGACACTTCTTGAGGTAGACATATGCCTTCGATCCAAGAAAAAACTGCTCATGATTTTTGGTGACCATCTCAGTAAGTATGAGTGTGTCGCCTTTGAATTTCCAACTAAAAACTCCATTGTTTATTGGTGGTTGATTTGGTGGATTGGTAATTGTCGTGTCAGTGAAAATGATGGCATCTTCAGGAGTGAAAGGGTGAGAAGTTCCAAAATACGTGTGAATGAAATACTTGTTGAAACCTTTAAATCCAGTTGTACGACCATCAGATTCGAGCCTCATGAAATTTAAATTGCTGTCAAGCGGTGCATATTTTCCACTTATTAGACTATCAATAAAAAATGAATAAAAATTAGTTTTAATTGTTGGTGTAGTCAGTTCTTCTTTGTCGTTGTAAGTTAACCTTCTTTCACTGTTTTTAAGTCTTCTAAACGTGTATTCAAAACTGTCTCCAGATTTAACTCTTTTTGAAATACACTCGGCTCTTATTGTGTTTGTTGCCTCGGAGTAAGAAAGCTTATAGCTTCCTATCTCTCCGCGAATCAGAGTTAGGCTATCGATGTTTTCGCTTATTGCAAGATTTATGTTTCCTTGGAGTAAGCCATTAGAGTTCATAGAATCTCGTTTGATTTCAAGGATTAGTGCAGACCATGTCAATGGCTTTCTTCTATGTTCCTGGATGCTTCTAGTGCTTAGGATTCCGTCAATGTATTCAGACATGATCCAGTATCCATCCAACGAGATGACTTCCTTCGTAATCGGATTTTCAGCTTTTAAATTCGTTGAAATAGAGGTTTCGCTCTGTGAACTTGTACATGAAAATAGAAGAAGTAGACAAGAATAGAATATGAGATAAGGTGAGTGGTTCATGTGGTTTTTGAGTTTCAAGAATCGTATGCTCACTTTAGGAGCTCACTTCTTGGTCTTCAATTTCGCTAAAACCTACGGATTTACTAGACAGCTACTATTTCACACGAATATAGTCTACACCTAAATAATCAGAGACACTAGTATCAATGCCGTATTTTTCTCCAGTGGTTGAGTTTGTAATCAAATTAAAGTCGTGATCTTTAAAAAATGGAGTGTTACTAAATTGATGTAAGTCAAAACCTAAAATATAAAGCTTACCAACTTTATGTTGAACCGAATATTGTTCTTGTAGTTCCTCTTTCTTTATCAAGTAAGAAGCAATAGAATTAAACATAGCGGCATAGCCAACGCAGTTAGCTTTTTTGGTAGTAACTAATTCGTTTGGGTTTGCCGAAGCCTTATCCGGAGTAAAGGAAAGATGTGAAGTGGTAAGTTCGCTTGCGAGTTCTACAATGTCATCAATGTTGAGATCTCTTCCCTCAGTCTTTTGATCAAGAATTCGTTTCAGATTAAAGTCGGTAAGATGAATAGGAGGTCTTGAGTCCAGAGGCTGATAGGAAATCAGCAACCTGAAAAGAGGCTCATTGAGTAGATATAGTAAAAGTGTTGTTCCGATGAGGATTTTAAACACTTTCTTCATGTCACTTTTAGTACCGATCTGCATCAACCTAAGCAAGACTATGGGAACGCAAAATCAGGTTCTTAAATTGTGACGAAAGTATAACTGCAAAAAATGGGGAAACTATAGTTTAAAAAGATTGTCGTACGCCATGTCTTTGAAAAGCGGAATCATACTTGGGCGAGTTGTTAAGTATTATACTAGTTGGATCAAAATAAATCGACAGACTTGTCTTTGAGCAAGCAACCGATGTTGATGTAAAACGGCCGCTACGCATAATATGCGTAGCAGCCGTTTTGATAAGTTCGCTAATTGAATCGATCACGAAAGCTGATCGAGGACAGTGATTCCAGAAGCAAATCTCTATTCCAGAATGACCAGTCGATTTGCAGTGCGACCGTCTTTGTGGGTAGCATTGAAGAAGAAACTACCTTTTGCTGAAGTAGTGAACGTTCCGTTTCCTGCTGCGATGAATGCATCTGTTACATTTCGGCCCGTAACATCAGTAAACTGAATGTCCCAGTCTGAATAGGACGTTGTTGTAAAGTCCACTGTAAAGGTTCCTGATGACGTAGGGTTTGGAAACACCTCTAATCCACCATCCTCTAATTCTGAAGTCGAAGAAATCGGATCTAGCGAAGAGAGATCGAAACGAATCATTTCACGATTATCGCGGTCTTCTACTGAAAGTCCTCCGAAGAAGTAGACATAATCACCTACAAGGAATGAGCTGGGTGCCCATTTGTCAGCAGGGATAGTTGGTAGCTTCTCCCATGCATCTGTGTCAGGGTCATAGCGCATGAAATACTCATCATTAGGCAATTTGTCATGGAATCTGTCATCGCCTGCAAGTACATATCCATAACCGTTATGCTGAAATTGAGTTCCTGCGACTCGTCCACTTGGCTCGTCATCAATTTGCGTCCAAGTTTCGTCGGTGATGTTCCACTTGTACCAAGTGGTGCGGTGCCCGCCACCTACGTACACATCGTCTTCGTCTGTGAAGAAGAACGGGTGGTGTCGGTTCCCTCCAGGCATATCGGTGGCTTGGCTCCAAGTATCTGTTGGAATGTCGTATATCCACCAATCGTCTAGATCTCCATTTGCAGAGCTACCTGTTCCCATGAAGATTTTGTCTTTATAAGCAGCAAATGCAGGGTGGGTTCTTCCTACACAAGGGCATGAAGCTAATTGGGTAAAGGATGTATCCGCTGGATCAAAAACCCATAAGTCGTTGAGCGTTGAGCTAGCGGTTCTGCCGAATCCGTAATAGTATTTTCCATTCCATTCGTCCCCGATTGCAATTCCTCGCGCATTACCAGGAAAGCTTTCGAATTGACTCCACTGGTCTGTTGCTGGGTCGTAGGTCCACATTCTGCTTGAGTAGTCGTCTGTGAGAATTCCTTCGAAAACGTAAGCAGTACCATCGAACGTAAAGCCATTCGAGTGGTGTTTGAAAAACGGCGGGGTAGCCATTTGCTCCCAAGTTTGAGCTGCTGCAAAATTTCCTAAGAAACAAAGACAGAAAAACAGGAGAGCTGCGGAGGTAAGTAGTGTTTTGTTCATATTTCTCACTTGCGATTTGATCACGCTAAGCTAACGTTAAACCAAAAAGGTGAGTGTCGTATTCTTAACACAATCGTCATCTTTTACGCTTTAATCGCTGTGTTATAAGTATTGTGCATATGTGTTTGGGGTAAAGAACATTGATATCGCTTTTTTGCTCACTCCTTATGCTAGTCGGCTAAGAAAAATCTTTCTCTTTTTCTGGGGAATGGCCCTGCTATGCGCAGCAATTCTAAGTAAGTTTTCGTCTTTCTCCTTCGAGAAAACTAAGCGAAAAAGCTGTTCTACCGTCATGGTTTCAGTTGGTCGCTCGACGAGTTCAAATTCATCTCCAATGTCAACCTGTCCTTCTTCCAAAATGCTTAAGTACGTACCTCCAAAGCCGTGTTCTATGAATTGTTTTAGAACTTTCTGGGTACCAAATTTATGGCCGAACTTGTAGCAGGGTTCTCGGTACTGAGAGACTTGAACCACTGCTTCGCCTAGTTTGTAAATCTCACCTAGGTAAACTTTACTTTCGTCAAAACCCTCTACCGTAAGGTTCTCACCAAACATCCCCCATGTCCAGTCAAGGTCTGGATACAACTCCTGCCAGTATGGGTATTGCTCGGTAGAGAACATGTAGCAGGCTTTGTAATAACCGCCATGATTGAGCCGATTCGAAATTTCGTCGTTGACCACATCATTCTTGGTCAAGTAGATCGGCTTGCCAGATGGCTTTTTATAAATACCCGTTTTCTCTTCCTTTCCCTTCCACATGAAGGTGGTAGGCTTAGGTGAAGTATTTGTTGAGATGACTTTCAAGCTATTGTTTTTTAAGTCTTTAGTCTGCTAGAATATAGAAGCCTTGTTAGTCAAGAGTTACTCTTTCAAGAGTAATCCGGACAAGTTTGCTAGTCGGCGTATTACTCTTATCAGCGACGGAATCAATAGGGACGAGCACATTCGTTTCTGGAAAGTACGTTACTGCGCATTGTTCGGGGACATCGAAAGGTACGACCAAGAAACGCGGAGCATGTCTTTTAACCCCATTAAACACGCTCCAGAGGTGAACTACATCGCCTTTTTCTAGACCACGCTTCGTCATGTCTACTTGGTTTAGCAGCACAACCCTTCGTTCATTCAAAATGCCGCGATAACGATCATTGAGCCCATAAATCGTTGTGTTGAATTGATCATGTGAGCGCACTGTCGTCATCATGAGTTCATCAGGATTGAGCTTGTTTTCAGGAAGGTCATTAACGGTAAACCTTGCCTTTTGCTCAGGCAAATTGAATTTACCGCTTCTCGCTCCGTTAGGGAGATAAAATCCATTGGGTTCTCTAACGCGCTCGTTGTAGTTCTCAAAGCCAGGAATGACGGCTTCGATTCTATCTCTAATGACATCGTAGTCATTCTCCATCGCATCCCAGTCTACTTTAGGATTGGGTGTTAAGGTTGCTTTTGCCAATCCAGCAACGATTGATGGTTCGCTCATCATCATTTTGGATAGCGGTTTGAGCTTACCGGTACTGGAGTGTACAACGCCCATCGAATTTTCTACAGAGACAAACTGAAGCTTTCCATTTTTAACATCCTCATCGGTGCGTCCGAGACTTGGTAAAATGAGTGCGCGCTTACCGGTTACCACATGTGAGCGATTCAACTTTGTAGATACATGAACAGTCAATGCACAATTGCGAAGCGCATCGGCAGTAAATGAAGTATCGGGAGTGGCCGAAAGGAAATTTCCGCCCATTGCGAAAAAGACCATTCCCTTTCGTTCGTGCATGCGCTTGATCGAATCGACTACGTCAACTCCATGGTGCCTAGGGCTCTCAATTCCGAACTCTCTATCCAAACTATCCAGGAAAGAGCTCTTTGGTTTTTCCCATACGCCCATGGTTCGGTCACCTTGTACATTACTGTGACCTCTAACGGGGCAGGTTCCAGCTCCTGTTTTGGCGATGCTCCCTTTGAGCAGAAGCAGATTGACCATTTCTTGAATCGTAGCAACACCGTTTTTGTGCTGCGTTATTCCCATGGCCCAACAGATGATGATCTTTTTTCTTCCGCGCAACATTTCTGCAGCCTCTTCAATGTAGGAAATCGGTATGCCGCACTCTTCAGCAAGACGCTCCGGGTCTTGTTTATCAATGTCAACTAATAGATCTTTGATGCCGACCGTCTTGTTCTCGATAAAATCCCAATCAAATTCACTTCCTTTTTGGGCTTGTTCTTTTTTCCAAAGAAGATGAAGAATCGCTTTGATTAACGCTAAATCACCATTGATTCTAACCTGCAGAAATAAGTCGGTGAGCTGTGTACCGCGACCCAACATATCGCCCACACTCTGCGGGTCTTTAAACCGAATGAGGCCCGTTTCGGGGAGTGGATTGATGGTGATGATTTTCGCCCCGTTCTTTTTTGATTTTTTTAGCGCACTCAGCATCCGCGGATGATTGGTACCTGGGTTTTGCCCAATGACCATGAGCACATCTGCATGGTCAAAATCTTCAAGCGTTACCGATCCTTTGCCAATGCCTACCGTCTCAGAAAGGGCCACTCCGCTGCTTTCATGACACATGTTACTACAGTCGGGCATGTTGTTGGTGCCATACATGCGCACAAAAAGCTGGTAGAGAAATGCAGTTTCGTTTGCCGTTCTTCCGGAGGTGTAAAACACTGCATCGTCTTGCGTCTCAAGTTCGTTGAGTTCGTCTGCGATTAGTTTAAAAGCATCGTCCCATTCAATTGGAGTGTAATGTGTCGCTCCTTCTTCAAGTATCATTGGATGAGTGAGCCGGCCTCGTTTTCCTATCCAATAGTCACTCTGTTCGCCAATGAATTGCACTGAGTGTTCTGCAAAAAACGGTGGTGTTACCTCTTTTGTCGTGGCCTCTTCGGCAATTGCTTTTGCTCCATTTTCGCAGTACTCTCCGAGCTTCGATCTATCCCCTTCTGGATCAGGCCATGCACATCCTGGGCAGTCAACTCCACAAGTTTGATTTAACCTGAACATCACCTTTGCCGCTCGTTCGGGATCCATCTCGTCGAGGAGATGCCGCACGGTACTTACAACAGCTGTTGCACCTGCAGCCGTTGTTTTTGGTTTAGTCACCTTCAAGCCCGTGAAGCTTTCTGGAGTTAATGCACTGTTGTGTATTCCTTTGTTTTTTTTCATCCTAATGATCAGCTTCTGAGACTAGCAGTGAGTGTTAGGGTTGATAAACATGTCAGATTCGTCTTCTTCTTTTCGCTCACTAAGGCACTGAAAATCTTTCTCGACGAGGAGCCTGAATGGGGATCCATCAGATAGCTCTAATTTGTGATCAATACTTACTTCCAACTCGTCCAACCACTTTTCACCAGCACTGTTAGCGACCCTAGCGGAGATGTTGCCACCATCGAAACAAGCATCATAGGTCTCATCATCTGACCATATTAAGCTGTATTCCATCTTCTCACCATCGGGGAAATTGATTGTGCACACGACCTCTCTTTCAGCAGCAAACGTTTTGAGTTCAGTCTTAGTGATTCTTAACCTCAAGGAGTTGTCACGAATGCGCAGTTTCATATTGGATTTTTTCAGGTGAGGAATATATGTTGAAGCCGCTGTTCTTAGCGAATCCGAGCAAGGTTATGTTGAAGTTCTGTGCAGTCTCTACAGCCAAACTACTCGGTGCGCCAACTGCGGCAACGATGGGAATACGAGCCATTAATGCTTTCTGTATTAATTCAAAGCAGCTTCTCCCGCTAAGCATAATGACATGTTGTTTTAGCGGAAGCGAACCCTCCATTAAAGCTGCGCCAATGATTTTATCAAGGGCATTGTGCCTCCCAATATCTTCACGAATGTGCAGTAAGTGTCCCTGTTGATCGAAGAGTGCTGTAGCGTGTAAAGCGCCAGTATGGTCGAAGATGCCTTGGGCCGAGCGCATCTTTTGATTGAAAGAATGCAGAACCTTGGCGTCTATCCTGAAGTCAGACTGAATAGGTGCCTTGCACATGCCTTCAAGGCTTTCGATACTTGCTTTCCCGCAGATGCCGCAGCTTGAATTGGTATAAAAATGACGAGCAAATCGATCCCAGTCCATGTTGAGTGTAGGTTGCAATTCGACCCGAACGATGTTGGGTGAAGGTTCGCCGTTTTCGTCTTTACAGTAGGCGATCTGAAAGAAATCATCAGGGGAAGTGATGATGCCTTCCGTGAAGAGGAAGCCAACGACGAGCTCAAAATCGTGTCCTGGCGTACGCATGGTGATGGCTAGACTTCGTTGATCTCGATTGTGCTCAGGGCCAAAACCCAAGCGGATTTCAAGCGGCTCTTCAACAGCAAGCAGATCTTTAACCTCTTGCTGTTCGCCTCCCTTGACTTTGATGATGTTGAGCTGTTTGACAGCAGGTGTGCTCATGTGTCAAAGATG
>CALDTK010000210.1 GCA_937924035.1 uncultured Saprospiraceae bacterium
AAAGCACAGGACTCGCAGCTGGTAGCTATGAGCTAACCGTTACCAAGCAAAACGATCCAGCTTGCGCCAAAACGTACAGCTTCACTCTTGAGTGTATCGCTGTCAATACGTGTAATCTTCCAGCGCAAAGCGACTTCACTGTCGTACAACCTGACTGTGGTCAGAGCAATGGTTCGATCACATACAGCGGCAACACTACGGGTTACTCTTTCGTCTGGTCTTCTGGACAAAGCACAGGACTCGCAGCTGGTAGCTATGAGCTAACCGTTACCAAGCAAAACGATCCAGCTTGCGCCAAAACGTACAGCTTCACTCTTGAGTGTATCGCCGTCAATACATGTAATCTTCCAGCACAAAGCGACTTCACTGTCGTACAACCTGACTGTGGTCAGAGCAATGGTTCGATCACATACAGTGGTAACACTACAGGATACTCTTTCGTCTGGTCTTCTGGACAAAACTCGGGACTTGCAGCTGGAAGCTATGAGCTAACAGTCACTAAGCAAGACGATGCTTCTTGTACAAAGACCTTCATTTTCACGCTTGACGATTGTAATCCAAACGAGTGTAATCTACCATCACAAAATGCCTTTACTGTAGTTCAACCGGATTGCGGCCAGAGTAATGGTTCGATTAGCTTCGGTGGTGACACTACTGGTTATGCCTTTGTCTGGTCTGTAGCTCAAACGGCCAACCTTGCCGCAGGGAACTACACACTTTCAGTGACGAAGAGAGGGGATGCAGCTTGCGCCAAAACTTACGACTTCACGCTTGTTGAGGACGGAGTGCCTTCAGCAAAGGTTGATGTGATTGGCATGGAGTGTAGAAGTGATGGTTCGGTAACTATTACTCCAACACCATCTGGTACATACACTGTAACGTGGTCTGATTTAGCAGGAAGCTCTAGTGACCTCATCAGAAATGACATGGCCGCTGGAGACTATGCTTTCACTATTACTGGAGATAACGGTTGCTCCCTTACGCAAAATGTAACGGTACCGAACAACTGCGAGTGTGATGCCCGAGTTTCTGTTATGCGAGCCCGAGAAATTGATGTTTGCCTAGTAGATGATGAAGCAGATATTGGAATTGTCCTTGTGACTCAACCAGTTATTCCTGCTGACTTTGGACGTTCATATATTCTAGCAGAAGTTGGCACTAATGAGGTTATTCGAATCAATAAGACTGGAGAATTCCACGTCGATGGAGCGAGAGATTTCTCAATTCACCAATTGATTTATGACACTGTCAATGTTTCGAACGCGCTTGTTGGTCCTGGTAATACAATCCAACAAATTGAGCAACTCTTTATTCAAGGAGGTGGCCAACTCTGTGGAGCATTAACAACCTTTGGAGCTCGTATTACAACATCACAATGTTGTATAATTCCTGAAGTCACCAGTATCAGCACAACTGATGCAGGTTGTGGACAGCCAAATGGAACAGCTAACGTTCAGGTTGCAGGAAATGTCAGCGACTTCGCATACACATGGACTCCGAATATCGGTACACCAATGAGTGCAACTGGAAATGTGCGTGGAGGATTAACTCCAGGTACTTACCAGGTACGTATTGAAAACCGTGCAGATGCAACTTGCTTCTCCGAGACGACACTTAATGTTGGAGCCTTCGACATTGATGCTGGTTTACCGACGATTACTCCTGCGACATGTGGAAGTAGTAACGGTACAGCTGTCTTCAGGAATGCTGCTGCAGGTCTCACCTTCACATGGAGTGATGGCGTCACTAGAGCAAGTAGGGATGATTTGGCTGCAGGCAACTATACAGTTACTGTAACCAATGGACAACCAAACTGCGAAGAAGTAATTAGCGTTACCATCGGTGCAGATGCGGACTTTGGACTCACGGCTACGATCAATAGCATACCGCTATGTGGTGAAGATGATGGTTCTGTTACTATTAATGCTACAGGTGGATCTGGAAACTTCAGTTACGATTGGGGTGCAGGTGCAACTCGAACAGATCTTGCGGCTGGACTCTATACCGTTCGTGTAACAGATCAAAGTTCTAGCTGTACAGATAGTGTGACCTTTACGCTTACTGAACTAGCAGAAGGTCAGGTGCGCATAACCATAGCCGATGTAGCTCTACGCTGCAATGGGGCAATGGATGGTTCACCAGTCTTCACACTTGACTATGATACGGACTTCCGTTTCCCACCTCGGATCACTTTTGTGGATAGCCAAGGAGAAGATGTAACCTTCGGGGAGCTCGGACCTGGATCGTACTGCATGCAAATCCGTGATGCGGAAGATTGCCTAGCAGGAACAGGATGTTTTGAGGTAACTCAACCGGATGCTCTAGTGGTTAATGTGACTGCAATTACAGCAGGATGCGATAACGACGGAACGATCAGTTTGGATATTACGGGAGGAACAGCTCCTTACAATTATGATTGGGCTCACCTTCCTGCATCAAATGATCCACGTGACCTAACTGGTCTTGATCAAGGACAGTATACCGTATTCATCACCGATGCTAACGGTTGTGTTTCAACGGTGAACAACATCAACATTGGACGTAACTGTGGATGTTCTCCTACACTACCTGTACTAACTCCGTTTAATGGAGATGTTTGTTTGACAGATGCTCAAGTACAATTAGGTACCCAGGTGATATCTGCGAGTACTGCTCCAGGTATTGAGACAGCTTACTTGTTGTCTGATGGAAATGGCGTAATTATCCAAGTTGCAACATCACCAGAATTCTTGGTGACCTCAACCGGAAATTATGCGATCCATGGCATCGTTTACGATCCACTATCGTTTAACTTAAATGCGATAACAACGGGATCGACGACCATCAATAACTTGAATACTCAATTTATTCAAGGTGGAGGATTCCTTTGCGTTGGTCTCGACATCGATGGTACATCTATCATAGTTGATGATTGTGCTGGATGTAATGCATCAGTGGGCGTGTTAAGCACAACTGACCCAGTAATTTGGTGTACAGACGATGGGCTACCATCAGTTGTTAACTTGAGTATTACTTCAAGTACAGGTCTCATCACTTATGCACTTGTGGATGCAAACGGTGAGGTAATTACAATTTCAACCGTCCCTAATATTGACTTCGAAGGAAGAACAGCAGGAACGTACACCATCTATGCAGTTGCTACTGATGGCGCGACCAACTTGCCTGTTCCTGGAACAGCATTATTACCTCTCAATGGTTGTATCGACCTATCTCAAGGAATTGAAATTACTGCTTTAACAGGACCAGATTGCAACAACTCTTGTCAAGTCGAAGCAGGCGCTATTTCAAATGCGACTCCTAGCACATTGTGTGTAGATGACCTACCTACTCAGGTAAGTGTGTCTGCTACAGGTCAAACGGGTAGTCAACGTGCGTATGTCCTAACAGACATGAACGGAAGCATTGTAGATATCCAAAACGTAGATGGCTCATTAGAAGTGTCTAACCGCGGAGTTGGCCAGTACCGTCTCTTCATACTTGTCTATGAAGATCCTATCACTGGACTAGAGACCGGAAGAAGCATCAACAACCTAGCAGGTTGTCTAGACCTCAGCGACTCAGTAGTTCTTACTGTCGCAGCCGGTGCAGCTTGTGGCCAGTCTACTACTGCTGATACGATTTTGACAGCTATTCCAATCAATACGTTGGATACAATTTGCTTTGTCCTTGATCCTGGATTTAACCCTGGAACGACTACCTATATGTTAGTTGGAGGAACTGGCAATACAGGTCAAAGTGCCTTTGGGGATTATACGCTTCTACCTAATGGATGCCTAGTTTATCAAACGGGTAATACTCCAGGAGTTAATGTCGATATCATTACTGTGATTGCTACCGACGGTGGCGTTTCGGATACAACTACTTTCATTATCACAGTTACTAATGGTGCTGTTACCAATGAAACTATAAATGTAAACGTCTTCGCAGATGACTCGGTAACTGCATGCCCGAACAATATCCCTAGCAACTTCAATAATGCTACTGCAACATTGAGTAGTGGAGGTACTTCGGGGACCAGTAACTTCGGAAACTATATTGTTGATGCTCAGACAGGATGTCTCACCTATAATGCCAATGGCACAACGGGGGCATTTATCGATACTGTTATCGTAATTATTTGCGATGCAGCGAATTTAGATTGCCATGAAGTAGAGTACATCATATCTGTTTTGCCGCAAGGCCAAACAATCGTACGTAATGTGAATCAAAGCGATACGCTCCTACTCTGCCCTCTATCAAATCTATTGTTCGGAGCGGCTCAAACGCCAACACTTTGCACAGCACCAACACAAGGATTAGCGTCCTTTGATGCAACTACAGGTTGCTTCATCTACACTGCTCCAGCAAACTATGTTGGTCCAGACGAGGTATGTATCGAAGTTTGTGATGACCAAGGCATTTGTGTTCAGCTAATCGTTCAGATTAATGTACTTGCTCCTTGTTCTGATATTGTACAAGAGCAATCAGTAGCGATAAACATTGCAGATTGTAATGCTTTCGCTGAGTACTGCTTACCAATCGCAAATGCGAATATCGGTGACTATACACTTGTACTCGATGGCCAACCGTACCGTAATACTGGAGTTGCTTGCGACAATGGATTAGGAACGGTAATTAACGTAGACACAGGAGCTCATGTGCTTGCTATCCGTGAGATCGCTACGGGTTGTACAGATATAGTTGCAATAAGCATTGGTTGTGCAGACTGTGGATTTAACCTCACACCGGCAGTAATAGACTTACCAAGTTGTGATCAAACTGCGCTCATTGAACTCAGCTTACTTCAAGGTAATTGGGGACTTTACGAATTCACTCTTGACGGATTGGATGCAAGTGGCGACCTAATTGCTAGTGGTACGAGAACTCAATTACCTGTTGACACTGGAATCCACCTACTCATTATTCGCGCACTTGACAATAACTGTCAGGAGATCGTGAACGTAGATGTGCGTTGTGACGCAGGCGGGACAAATCCATCTGTAGATACTACAATAATGCGAAGCATCCGAGTGAGCTTCAGTGATACGATTTGCTTGAGCGATCTCAATCTATCTTCAACTGGGCCAGTGACCTCGCTGACAGATCTCTGCCCAGGTGCAGGAAATGGAGGAGAGGCATCGATTGACTTCGATGCTGCAACGCAGTGCTTTGTTTACACTGGCTTGTTGCCAGGTTTGGATACACTTTGCCTACAGGCATGCACCGCAGTTGGTTGTGATACATTCGGACTGGTAGTCAACGTGATACCACCTACTCCTAGCATGGAGAATGGCTTTGTTGTCGTTGGTGGATCTGATATCTTCTGTATCGACACCACAGAATTAGCATCTCCGATTACTGATGTATTTAACTTCTGCGCTAGTAGCAGTGGAACAGCTGTTGAATTCTCCATCGATGAGGATACGTACTGTGTTACTTACACAGGACTGGCTGAGGGTATGGAACAAGGTTGCTTCGTGATTTGCAATGCAATTGCATGTGACACGGTATTCCTTAATGTGACCGTAGGTCAAGGGAATACAGACTTGCCACCAGTTGCCGTCGATGATCGAGATATGACCACGAAGGGTACACCGGTCGAAATTAATATTTTGGCAAACGATACACTCAATGGTCCGCTGGTACAGCTTTTCCCTATCACGCTGCCTGCTAACGGAAACCTCTTCATTGTTGGTGATAGCATCATTCGTTACACACCAAATCCTGATTTCTGTGGCCGAGTAGATAGCTTCCAATACATCATTAATAATGGGATTGGATTTGACACGGCAACCGTTCGAATTGACGTAGCCTGCGATGATCTAGTGATCTTCTCTGGCTTCTCTCCAAACGGTGATGGTATTAACGACATCTTCAAGGTGCTAGGAATCGAAGACTTCCCTGATAACAAAGTGATGATCTTCAACCGTTGGGGTAATGAAGTCTTTAATGTCGAGGGCTATGACAATAGCGAGTCGAGATCATTTAAAGGACAATGGGGTAATAAGACCCTCCCTGATGGCACCTACTTCTATGTCATAGATCTCGGCGGTGATAATGGATGCAGGTCTGGATATGTACAGATTCACAGATAACGTCTGTTAAATGCCCACTTGTGACTTTAGGGTTGTGAGTGGTCATTTAAAACCCCTTCAAAGGGTTGCAAGGCTTGGATTGATTTTTGGATACTTACTTCTTAGAATATGAGAAAAATATACGCCTACCTATCCTTCGGGATTCTGGTACTACTGGTACTTGCCACTTCGCAACGCGCTGTTGCTCAGCAGGAGCCGATGTACACCAAGTATATGTTCAATAGCCTAGCTTTTAATCCTGCCTATGCCGGAACCAGCGATTATCTAAGCAGTACTGCGATCATTCGTGATCAATGGCTAAGCTGGGGCAAGGGATTAAACTCCATTGATGGGGGTGCTCCAGTTACCTATGCTGTCAGCGTTCATTCTCCTTTCAAAAACAATGTTGGACTTGGTGGATACATCAGTCAAGATAATATTGGAGCTAGTGTCTTCACTGAAATGGAGTTTTCATATGCTTATCGACTGCAACTAAAAGACGACTTGCAGCTGTCTGCAGGTATTCAAGGAGGCATTACCCACCAAAACTATGACTACTCTGGATTGAATATTCGCCATCCAGAAGATGGTCGTTTTATGGAAGGTAATGGCGTGTCATGGATGCCTAATGCTGGAGCTGGCTTGTACCTCTATTCTGAAAAATTCTATTTTGGAGCAAGCGTTCCAAGGCTATTTGAGACTCGGATCCTAGTTGATCAGTTTGGTAATGGGGGCAATGGTTTGGAAGCAAGTACGTATAGACACATGTACATCGCTTCAGGTGCTGCTTTTCCAATCAATGGAAACGAGGATTTGGTATTGAAGCCTTCGATCCTTGTTAAAGGTGTTGGTTGGTTAGGCGATTTCGCAACAAGTAGTCAGAGTACTACAACTGTGCGCACACCTACGGCATTTGACATTGATGTAAGCATGTTGTTTTATCAAACGCTTTGGTTGGGAGTCAGCTTTCGATCAACCTTTGATAAAGAAGTCCAAGGCAATAGTTCAAGTGATAGTGCAGATATCTGGGGTGCAGTCTATCTCGATAATGGTATGCGCATCGGAGTGGCCTATGACTACAATATTCAGGGGCTCCAGCCATTCACTAATGGAAGTGCAGAACTGATGATTGGTTACGATATGAACTTCAACGTTGATAAGATCGTCACACCTCGTTACTTCTAGATCCAACGCTTTGCTCACTAAGAGCACTCTAGTCGAACCAAAAAATTACTCAATTGAGGTTTAGAGACTAGACTACTAGTCTGCTTTCTTGACAAAGTTCACATCTTTTTTGTCTTCAGAATCTGTCGCAACATGCGATGGATCAACGGGATATGGACGCGATTAGACTAGAGCTATAATAGAGTTGAAAATCTCTTAGAAAGCACTGCTTTCAATTCAAAGGACTTTCTATATTTGCAGCCGCTAAGCAAGACAGCTATGATCAAGCGGAGCAATGACCTGGTAGCTCAGTTGGCTAGAGCATCTGACTTTTAATCCGAGGGTCGTGGGTTCGAGCCCCACCCGGGTCACTTTAAGAGCCCCTTAATCATAATGGTTGAGGGGCTTTTTAGTATCCATTAACCTATTGATATCCAGCTGCTTGCAAGTCAAACAGCTCAGCATATTTCCCTTCCTTGGCTAAGAGTTCTTTGTGAGTTCCTAACTCGAGCACCTCTCCATTTTGTAAGACTAATATTCGATCGGCCATTCTAACAGTGCTAAAACGGTGACTGATCAGAACCGCACTTTTACCTTCCAAAAGAGCACTGAAGCGTTCGAATACCTCGTGCTCGGCTCTTGCATCAAGTGCGCTAGTAGGTTCATCAAGAATTAAAAGTTCGGCAGTCTTCATATATGCTCTGCCTAAAGCGATTTTCTGCCACTGCCCTCCACTGAGGTCTACCCCACCCTTAAATCTTTTCCCGAGCATCTGGTCGTAACCATCAGGTAACTCATCAATCACGGTATCAGCAAGACTCTTTTCAGCAGCGCTTTTTATCTGAGGCAATTGATTGAGTTGCATCACTTCTCCAACCCCTATGTTGTCGCTCGCACTAAACTGGAACCGAATATAATCCTGAAAAATGACACCTATTTTATTACGTAAAGAACCCAAGTCGTAGTCTTTGAGGTCCTTTCCATCTAACAGTATTCGGCCTTCAGTCGGTTCATACAAGCGGGCAAGTAATTTGACCAAGGTTGTTTTACCTGCTCCATTCTCCCCTACAAGAGCAAGTTTTTCTCCTGGCTTCAGGTGAAAGGAGACATGGCGTAGTGCAAAAACTTCCGAACCTGGATAATTGAAACCAACATCTTCAAAAGTGAATCCTTGCTGCATTGGGCTTGGAAATTCAAGCCCTCTTCCATCATCCAAAATGCTTGGCTGGAGATCAAAAAAATCAAAAAGGTCCTGGAGATAAAGTGCGCTCTCAGAAATTTTGGATAATCGGTTTACAACACCTTGAAGGAGGTTTTGTAAACGCTGAAAACTTCCACTTAAAAAGGTCAGCGTTCCAATGGTAATAATAGCTGTTGCAGTTTGCCAAAGAATGAAAACAAAAGCTCCATAGTAGGCGGCAGTACCAATCGTACTCAATAAGCCTCCTATCGAAGCTCTCTTAATAGAGAGCTTGCGATTGGCCTCGTAATACTCTTCCGAGAGTTTTTTGAACCGAGAGGCAAGGTGATCAGAAAGGCCAAATATCTTAACCTCTTTAGCAGTCTGATCGCTTGCTCCAATGAAACGGAGGTAGTCAAGCTCACGTCTCTGAGGTGTCCAGCTTTGTGTTAGGCTGTAGCTATTCCGATTGAAGTGACTTTCTCCTAAGAAAGTTGGAATGACAGAAATCGCGAGTATTGCGATGAGCCATGGACTATATGCAACTATACCTAGGCCCAGAAATACAAGGGTCAAGATGTCTTGTACTTGCGTCAAAACCTGTCCCATCAATACGGTTCTCGATGTTGTTTGTCTGCGAGCTCTTTCGAGTTTATCGTAAAACTCTGAATCCTCAAATTGGTATAAATCCAATTCAGCAGCTTTATGGATTAGGCGCACTGATGTTTCATTGGCAAAAAGATCACCTAGCAAACTTTCACCAAGTGTCATCCCTCTGTTTATGGCCTCACTAAGAATAGCGAGCCCGGCTTCGACAGCCACATAGGTCCAGAGTAAAGTAAAATCAGGTGTACTAGATTGAGTGAGTGTAATCACCTCATCAATGATCAATTTCCCTACGAATAGCATTGCAAGCGGTATCCCAGCCTTCACCAGACGTAGCACTACATTAATAATCGTAAGCCTTGGAGAGACTTGATAGATGAGGATAAAGAATGGTTTTAGGTACTTAAGGGCACCCATCTGTTCCTTCAGACTTGGTTTTTCCTTCTCTTTAGCTCTTGTTCCTCTCACACGTACTAAACGTCACAAGGTGAAGGATAGATGGAAAAAAGAGTGATTTACATTTTCTCTTTGTCCTATACTGAGAAATAGTAGACCAAAAAAGCGGCACCATCCGTGAGGATGATGCCGCTTTTAATGTCGTAACGTGTTTTGGCGAAAGCCCGAACAACTATACTTTTAGCTTAGTAAGACCAGAGATCTTGCTCAAAGTTGAAGATTTCTTGCTTGATCTTCTGTCCCTCTAAAAGGAGGTCCACACCAGTTAAGTAATCTTGTAAACGACGGTCTTGAACGTTGCTTTGCTTCCAGATGTAAGAGCTGAAGTATCGCATCTCCATGACATCTTCCCATGTTGTAGGACTCGCATCGTTGTTGATGTTGAATACGCGCTCACGTGCGAGAATTTCACGTGCTTCAGGATAGTATACCCAAAACATTGGATCTTCGTATTGGAAGTTTCCATCCTCATCTAGTACATCACGAAGTGGTGCAATACCGAGAATACGAGCTTTCATTGTTGAGCTCTCTTCGTCGAAGAACCAAATCTCCTTAACACGGAAACGCTTGATGTCTTCAGGGTTGAGGTCATTACGTACCACTTCAAGCTTTTCTTCATAAGTTTCCGGATCATAAGTAGTAATCGTGTCGACACTACTTGTTTTCGCAGCAACTTCTTCTGGAGTCAATGGATAAGAAAACTTATCATCCTCTGTACTATAGACCGTAAAGTCTCCATTCATCGCGGCGTCAAGAAGAATCTTCGAGAACGGACGCTCAGGGTACATAAAGGTTTGATTCATCTTCTCACGTGTATCAATTACACGCCAGATGCGCTTCTCCCAAAAGATATCCGCTTCGCGTACTGGATCATAGGCCAAAAGTGGCTTCTCATCCATTAGTGTCTTTTCGACAATGTCGTCAAGAGGTTTGTCTGCGGCAGGCGCACTTGATTCGGTTATTACCGTTTCAGGGATTTGCGCTTCTACTACTGCTGTTAGGCAAAAGAAGGCAGCGAGCCCGAGGAGAAAACGAAAGCTTTTCATCTAGTTGATATTAGCGCTACTGTAACGTAGCAAACGTTCGAAGTATTGGCTGGTCTTAGCGAATATTAAAGACCATCGAGTTGAGCTTACGACCGGCATTATCACCAGGACAGCGGCCCTTTACATCATTGAAGTAGTAAGTGTCACCTGGAGTAGCAGCACGTACGATACGCTTAGCTTCAGAATTGAATGTTCCACCTGGATTTACTACTGTAATTGGATCTTGACGCTTTGGTACGCGAATAACCTTAAAGCCTTGGATCTTACACTTCGCATCGAAATCGAAGTTATCCAACCAAGCAATAAGACCGCCTTGAGCTTTAAACTCTCCGTTACCCATTGAGCCATCATCCTTCTTACCCAATCGTGCGACTGGATTAGGAATACGCTTCACACGGAAATCGAAAGAGCCAAGTGGCTTTCCCTTTGCCGTTACTGTGATTTTAGCATCCCCTGGCTTTTGCGCTTTAACAACATAACCTTTTCCAGCCTTATTGATAGAGATTGGCCCACTTGCATTAACGCGAACATCGTTCGAACTAACACCAGATGCAGATACAGTTACTGGGTTATCAACTCCAATGTAGAATACATTCATCTGGTCAGCAGATACTGCCACAGAACGCTGACCTACTTCGTAAGTAAACTTAGAATCTCCTTTTGTAACCTCACCAGTAAGTGGGTTCGTAACAGAGACACCTAGTGAGATAGTCTTTTGACCAGTTCCTGATGCAGTGATCGGAAGGTCAGCAGTACCGTCTGACTTCACCTTAAGTGAACGTCCATCTGCTGTGATACGGATATTTCCAGCACCGATACTTGAACTGTAGCTACCGACAGAAACAGTAGCGTTGATTTTCTCGCCACCGATTACATAGCTACGATCAGCTTTTACTACAGGGAAGAATGAATCGAATTCTACTACACGGCCACCTGCAAGTGAAGCCATAGAGTTAACCATGTTCGCTTCAGACGACTTGAGGTCAGCCTGCATTTGCGAAAGCAATGGAAGAACGGCAGCAACTGGCATTTGACGAAACTTAAAGTCCGACCAGCTAACCTTGTCTGTGCCTTCCCATTCTGTATCGTCTACATTGAATGGCATTTCGTTCGCAACAGAATTGATACTTGATTGAGCTTCTGATTCGCTGATGCCGAATGCTTTACCATGCTCTGTAACAAGCTTAGTGTAAGCAGCAATAAGCTGTGCACGAGTTTCAACAATTTTTGCTTTGATTTCTTCTCCGCGTCCCTCTTCTACGAGTAGACGTGTAGTAATATCCTTGTTTTTCTTGCCTCGGATATACTTAAGCTCACCTTCGTGTTCTTCCTTAAAATCACCTGCATCAACAGAACCGTTGATATTACCAGAGCCATCGATAAGTTCATTTCGAACTTGGTCAATGAACTCATCGAAGCCTTTTGTAAGACCACGAACCTCTGCAATAGCAGGGGTAATTGGGCGGAATTTAGCCTTTGAACCGTCTTCAAGAAGCTTATTTAGACCCTTCTCGGTCTCATCAAGTTGCGCATCGACAACCTTCATTGTTTGCGTATTACCCTTATCGAGGGTAAAGAAGGCATTCATCACCTCGGCTGAAACGTTTAGCGCGAGCATCGCCGTCAATACCAGGTACATGAGGTTAATCATGAGCTGGCGCGGCTCCTTCGGAATTGACATATTATTTAATTGTAGGGTTGGGGATATGAAACTCGACGTGATTAAAGTCAATCACGTCGAATTTCAGAGAACTTTTGCAAGCCTAAGCCTACTTATTTAGCAGGAGCGTTACCCATTGCCGTTAGCATGTTTCCATACACCCGGTTAAGTGATCCAAGGTTCGTGTTGAGCGAAGCCATTTGATCTTTGTACTGCTTAGTATCCTCAAGAGAGTCTCCTAAATTCACAACAGCTTCGTTTAGCTTGCTGTAAAAATCGTTCATCCCTTCAATTTGTTTCTTTGTTCCAGAGAAGTCTACTTCCTGAAGTGCCTTGAGACTAGAAAGACTCTTAGACATTACTTGAAGTTCCCCTAGCATTCCGCCAAGCTGAGATTCAACAACTTCGCCGTTAAGTGCTTTTACTGGAGCTCCAGCACCACTAGAAGCAGAAATCGGAGCTACGTTGCTACTGTAGTTGTCTAGTCCTGGATATAATTTTTCCCAGTAGTAGTCTTTTTCTGGTCCAAGAATTCCGAGCATCAGGAAGAGGAATGCCTCAGTGAGAAGACCAGCCGTGAGCATTTCGCTCGCATATGGCCATGATTGGATTTTGAAAAGTGCTCCTACGAGTACAATTGCGGCACCAACACCGATAATAAGGTTTTTGAAATACTTGAATCCTTTCGACTTGACAAAGCTCATTTGAGTGTGTTTACGTGTGAATGAGGTTAGAAACGGTCAGCAAAACACTAGACCTGTGAACCATCCGGCGTTAGGCCAGATAGTAGTGTGTGAATATGATTAACTAGTAAGATGTCCAATGCAGCATGCATAGCCATTTGGCTTTACTAAAACTGCAGATAGTGTGAAGTTGATCAAACGCTAGGGGGAAACGGGATGATTATTCAGTACTAGTGGGCTACTATACTTAGAAGTCGTTAATAGAACGTCCTAAGAATGAGAGAGAACAACGGAAACCGACATAGCTCTTGGTAGTATCTTGATACTCCCAATCACGTGTCCCTGTTTGTAGGAAAAAGCTAATGTCCTTCCAGCTTCCTCCGCGAATAACCTTACGCTTGTAAGATTCTGGATCCTCGTCCTGGGCATCATATCGGATATCAGGGTTAAGATCATGCTGGAAGCTGTAGGCATTCTCGAAGTAAGCAGTACTTGTCCACTCAGCAACGTTACCTGCCATATTGAAAAGGCCGTAATCGTTTGGATAGTAAGCATCTGCTTTAACAGTGTAAAGACCACCATCTTCAGGATAGTTACCACGTCCGGGTTTGAAGTTTGCTAATAAGCAACCTTTACCATTACGCATGTAGTACCCACCCCATGGGTATGGTGCTAGATCTTTTCCGCCACGAGCAGCATATTCCCACTCGTGTTCGTATGGAAGGCGGAAATCCTCTGAGTTGACTCCGTTTTCTGTTTGGAAGCTGTTCCAAAGATTTGTTCTCCAGTAAGAGAAAGCGTTCGCTCCGTGCCAGTTAACTCCAACAACTGGATAGTCATCAAATGCTGGGTGCCAGAAGTAGTTACGCGTCATTGGCTCGTTATAGCTATACGCGAAATCACGAACCCAAACGAGTGTATCAGGATAGACATTAACTGTCTTTCGCTCGATGAAGCTGTTACGTGGCGCACCCGTTTTGTCGTGCGCTGCACGCTTCCAGTCATACCACTCATAGGTATACTGAAGCTTACGGGCATCAAACTCTTTTCTTCCAGCGAAGCGATCATCGCCTTGATAGTAAAGATCTTCTAACGTTTCGTCAGACCAGTCGATTTCATACTCCCAATCGATATACTGCTCTCCAGTATACTCATCCTCGTAGAAGTGATCTAAGTAAGTGTGCGCGATTGAATCACGTACCCAACGTACGAACTGACGATACTCGTTATTTGTAATTTCTGTGTCATCCATGTAAAAGCCAGAAATCGATATCGATTTTGGAGCATTTAAGAATGTACCACTGATGTCTTGATCACTAGCACCAATGTGCAGTGTACCTGACGGGACGTATACCATCCCATAGGGATTGATGCCTTTCCACGTTGGTCTGTCGAGAACGCCTGTAAGTTGTCCGTTTTGCTTCGTGCCGCAAGCGGCTAGTAGCACCACAACTAATAAGGTGGCGAGTACAGTTATTTTTTGCTTCATCGTAAAGCCCGAATTTTGCTTTTTTCTCTTACCTGAATGCAGTCGAATAATCTTCCGCGGCCGTAAAAGTAACAATAACCTGAAAAGTGAGGGCATTTCCACACAATCAGCTACCATTCATTTATCCACGGCAAAGAACGTACCTAAGATAGGCAGTATTTCAAAGTCGTGGGTTAAAAATTATTGGCGGGAGCTTTCCCCTGCCAATTGGATCTGTCATAACGTAGCGGAGTACTACCTCATGCGAGCCTTGATGTGATCTAACTAGTTTAGATAGACCGAAATCGTAGGCGTAAGCTAAGGTGATTTTTTGAGATGGACGCCATCCTAATATCAGAGATACCGCATCAAGCGTATTTCCATCGTATCCTCTAAACGCGCTGCCGACGCCAATATTGTTATTGTACCAAGCAGTAGCATTCACTACTGTTTGAGTAGTACTTTGACCAATCTGCAACATCATACTTGCCTCAATATCAATTAGTTCCGCGACAGGAACAATTGTATTCGCATGTGTTAAAATGGTTCGCGACCATTTTCTATTTACACCAGACCAGGTACTTATCGGCTCATTTATATCTAGGAGAGAAAGTCCGATTCGGGTTTCTTTCCACTTAATTTCTAATCCAGCATCAAATCCAATGGATGAATTGGATTGATCTGTTACCGGCAAAAGATTATCAAAATGAGAAATGATGCCATTCGCATATGTGCCATTGTCTGTTCGTAGACCTGATCCGTCTAACGAAGCTTGCCTGTAGGTTACCGCTCCACCTACTGATACACTTAATTCATCTTTACTGAACACCTTGTATGCAAGACCGCCTCGAAATAAATTGACAGACTGCAGACCGATCTCATCTCTCTCAAAACCGATTGAAACGCCAGCATTCGCAATGTAAATCGGCGCACCTACCGCAAATTGTGTTGTTGTAGGAGAGCCTTCAATATCCTGCCATTGCTTCCGAAGGGTTGCACTTGCATCTAGAGAGAATAAGTTACCTGAGCTAGCTGGATTTAGTCTTAAAGGACTTTGGTTCCAAATAGTAGACTGAGGCCATGATTGGGCATATGCAATATTACCTCCAAATCCGGTAGTAACGAACAGCGTTAAAAAGATCAGCTTAGTTACGGCTCTACTCCACTTCACCCCATTCCTACAGCCTATTTGACCTAATACGGTTTTGGCTCCCACTTTCGTGAAAACTAGACCCTCTGGACCTAAGTTTGCTAAGCATCTACTCTGCAATTGCAGCATGATGGGGAGTTTGAGGTTTTGGCGAAAGCTGTAAGGGATTGCCAATGACGTAATACGCAGCTGTACTAACGAAGTTTCGTACAAATGGAATAGCACCTAAAAGTCTAAACTGCTTTCGAGCTGCTATTCCAAATTTGAGCGCGTAAATCGGATTGAACATCCAAAGAATTTGCTCACTGATCTCTAGTTTATTGTTTCGAACGATTCTTTCAAATCGTTCTATTGTGATTCTGGTGAGGCGAATTTCTTCAAGTTCATCAGTCACGACTTTAGGCTCACCTATAAGTTTTACCCACCCCCGATAAAGTGGTGCGGGTAAAAGGTGTAACCAAGGGACTTTGCTCACTAAAGGACTGCGGCCAATTTGCTGATGTCCACCGAAAGGCATCATCCAAGGTGGGAACCCGAAAAAGATCTTTCCTCCAGGAGCTAAAAATTCAGCTAGCCTAGGAATCATCTTCTCCTGATTAGGGATATGCTCAATAACATCCTTTAAGATAATCGCATCAAAACCTTCGGCAGCAATCTCCTTTGGATCTACTTCGTAGATATTATAGTTCAAAATCGATGCGCGACCTGCATCAATATGTTCTTTCAAAAAGGACCTTGCGAGCTCTGATCGTGTCGGAGACAATTCGATCCCAACCCCATAATGGCCTTCATCGACGAAAGCTTTGAGCACTCCGGCTTCAGCACAGCCGACTTCTAAAACACGCCAAGGGGCTTGTTTCTTGATATGTTTCTGCAGCAAAGGCAGTACATACTCTTGAGAGATGCGTCGCTGCATCTCAAAATAGTGACTCTTGTTGGTGTGAAAATCGAACATCTATTGGCTTAGAGGCTGAACGCAATGTTAGCACACACAAGTACGCAAACAATTAGTATTTGTTAAGACTCTTTCAAATTTGACGTATAGACGCCAAATGCATTGTCACTCATTCAACATTACGTTCTTTTCTATCTATTTTAAATCAATTTGTTTGTTTAAACATTTTGTGTTTATGTTTGCAAAGCTAACACGAACACTATGAAAAACTCAGCAACCGACACAACATCTATCGGAGATCGCCTTTTGAGTGCCGCCCTGTGGGAATTGAGTCTCCTTGGACATAAAACCATTGATGTTGTAAAAATGCTTCTCCAACCTGGAAGCCGATTCAGAAGCTTGCCACACGTTAGAATACTACTTGTATTAAGCATGCTTGTACTCATCTTTGATCAAGACGTGTCTTTTAGCATTGGTTTTGGCGATAAAACCGAGTTGACTGCTGGTGAACATGATACTACCCCAGCAAACGCTGGTGTCTTTAGTTCTGCACCACTATCAGTTTTCAGTAGCATTTTTTCTTTAGGAACGCATGCTAGTAGTACTACAGCTTTCGCCAAAACTGATCTTACGGTAATGGACTCACAAACGGGTACCGCACTAATCAATAGGTTCAAGGCTACTGCCATTGGAGAACAAACAAAACTTGGTGTTGATGCAGGTGTACTTCTCGCTACAGCTATTGCTGCAGGAGCAGTTCAAACTCCTGAGCAGGTTGCCAATACAACCTTCACAACAAATTACTTCGGAGAAGCCCTTGATGGTTCATATCCTTCTGCTTGGGCTTCTTGGCGAGCCATGTGCTTATCAATCATGGCTGTAGTTGAAGAAAACCAACCAACTCGAGACGAATTCGTACTCGCTGCTGCATCGCAATTTCCAGATGTCAATGCCGCAAAAGCTCGTATTTATGAAGCGCTACGATTTTATCAACTTTAAGCATTGAAGCTCTCAGTTGCTCTTTTCTCTTCGTTTTGGATGGCAAAAAAAACAAACTATTTCCCCTTGAACCAACTCAGGCTGCAGCTACCTTAACACAGCTGGCGGTGGTCTGAGTTCCCCCTGCCAACTGATACAAAAACCCAGTAGTTTCTCATTTCATTCGGAGCCGAAGGATACGTCCTTCGGCTTCCTTTATTTCAGAAATAGTCCTTCGCGTTAAGCTCTGTTTATTACATTTTTGAATCTTGGCCTACGAGGAGCCACATCACCAAGTCGAGCTTTTTTCGCCGTCTCATAATCAGAATAATTGCCTTCAAAGAAAACTACTTCAGAATCACCTTCAAAGGCGATGATGTGCGTTGCAAGACGATCCATAAACCAACGGTCGTGACTGATTAGCATTACTGTTCCTGCAAAGCTTTCAAGGGCATCTTCTAGCGCTCGAAGTGTATTGATGTCAAGATCGTTTGTAGGCTCGTCAAGGAGTAAGACGTTTCCACCCTCTTTGAGCGTCATGGCTAAGTGCACACGGTTACGCTCCCCTCCAGACAGTACTCCGATCTTCTTTTTTTGATCCGGCCCAGCGAAGTTAAAGCGACTTAAATAAGCCCTAGCATTAAGTTCACGATCTCCAAGCTTTACAAACTCATTCCCTTCAGCAACGGCTTCAAGAATTGTTTTCTCAGGAGTCAGGTCTTCGTGCTTTTGATCGACGTAGCTGAGATCGACCGTATCGCCGATTTCGACGGTACCATTATCAGCTTTCTCTTCACCAGTGATGATACGGAACAACGTAGACTTTCCAACTCCGTTAGCACCGATAATACCTACGATAGCGGTTCGAGGAATACTCAAGTCAAGGTTGTCGAAAAGCAATTGCTCTCCATATGCCTTGGAAATTTTTGAAATCTCAATCACACTATCACCAAGACGAGGCCCTGGAGGTATATAGAGCTCCAACTTCTTTTCTCGCTCTCGACCTTCATCTCCAGCAAGCTTATCATATGCACTAAGACGAGCTTTACTCTTCGATTGTCGCGCCTTTGGCGACATCCGGACCCAATCCAGCTCTCTTTGTAGCGTTTTACGACGCTTTGATTCAGCCTTTTCTTCTTGTTCTAATCGTTCAGCTTTTTGCTCTAGCCAACTAGAGTAGTTGCCTTTCCAAGGAATTCCCTTGCCTTGATCAAGTTCAAGAATCCATCCAGCTACATTATCCAGGAAGTAGCGATCGTGCGTTACAGCGATTACTGTTCCTTTAAACTGTTGGAGGTACTGCTCAAGCCAATGCACACTCTCTGCATCTAAGTGGTTTGTAGGCTCATCAAGTAAAAGGATGTCTGGATCACCGAGAATAAGTCTAGCGAGGGCAACGCGACGACGCTCTCCACCGGAGAGTACTGAAATGGTCTTCTCAGGATCGGGGCAGCGTAAAGCTTCCATTGCGGTTTCTACTCGATTCTCAACCTCCCAAGCATTTAGCCGATCAAGCTCATCGGTGAGTTCACCCTGACGCTCAATGAGTTTATTCATCTCATCATCGCCCATTGGCTCAGCAAACTTATTGTTGACTTCCTCATATTCCTTGAGGAGGAGGTACAAATCGCCCAAGCCCTCCTCGACAGTTTGCTTGACGGTTTTTTCCTCATCTAGCTGAGGCTCTTGATGGAGATAGCCAATTTTATAGGTTCCATCAAATTGGATATCTCCTTGAAAGTTCGTGTCTTCTCCAGAGATAATTCTCAGCACGGTAGACTTACCCGAACCGTTGAGTCCAAGTATTCCAATCTTAGCTCCATAGAAGAAGCTTAGGTTGATATTCTTGAGGATTTGTTTTTTGCCACCATCAACAAACTTGTTGATCCGTGACATGGAAAATATGATCTTCTCGTCAGCCATAGCGCGAATGTAGTGCTGTTGAGCCAGTCCAACGAGCATAAGATTCACTCAACTTTGCACTAATCCCAAAATCCAAAAGCGTCTCTCACCCATTTGATTTTAATGTTGTCTCCAGCATCAATGAGAACAACGATCACATCGAACTGAAAATCCCCATCATAATCCTCATCTTCCATGAAGCGTGAGGCAGCTTTCATAACTCGATGTTGCTGCTTTATACTAACTGATGACAAAGCATCGTCCCAATCTTGCCAAGCTCTTGTTTTCACTTCTACAAAATGAAGACAGCTGTCAAGTGTAGCGATGATATCGACCTCAGCCCTACTCCAACGGTAATTTTGAGCGAGTATGGTGACTTCGAGTTCATTTAAAAACTCAACAGCAAGTTGTTCACCTCGACGTCCAAAATTGATGTGTTCTGCTGCCATTGGATACTGCTACATTTGCGCGCTCAATCTACTCACACTATGTCACGTATTTCCATCGATTCAACTTACCTCGATCCGTTTTTCAATGAGGAGGAAGTAAGTTATTTAGAGCCTCTTGCGAATATCGCTAACAAGGAGATGTTGCTAGCGCATAAAGGCCCGGGATCGGATTACCACGGCTGGATAAACCTGCCAAAAGATTACGACAAAGAGGAGTATGCTCGCATTGTCTCGAGCGCAGAAAAACTTGCGGATAAGATCGATGTGCTTCTAGTAATTGGTATAGGAGGATCATATCTAGGCACGAGGGCTGCAATGCATGCGCTCTCAGATAGTTTTAGCGACAGCTTGACAAGAGAAGAAAGAGGGACTCCACAGCTCATATTTGCAGGTACCCAATTGAGTGCACGCTACCATCACCAATTACTACAATACTTGGAGGATAAGCGCTTTGCCATTAACATGATCTCTAAATCTGGTACGACTACAGAGCCGGCTTTGGCTTTTCGACTATTCAGGAAAGAATTAGAGAAAAGACACGGTGAAGATGGTGCGCGTGATTTGATCATCGCTACAACGGATAAGCAAAGAGGTAAGCTATATGAACTTGCAGTAGAAAAAGGATACGAGCGTTTTGTTGTTCCTGATGATGTGGGAGGACGGTACAGTGTGTTGACAGCTGTTGGACTATTCCCACTCGCAGTTGCTGGAATTGACACTGACGCCATTTTAGAGGGTGCTCAAGAAGCATTAAAAGACGCTGAGCTACCTTTTGAAGCTAATGAAATGCTACAATATGCTGCCATGCGTCACGCACTTTATCAACGTGGCAAATCAATCGAACTCCTAGTTAGCTATGATCCTCGATTCCAATACATTGCCGAGTGGTGGAAACAACTTTATGGTGAGTCTGAAGGAAAAGACAACAAGGCCTTGTACCCTGCCTCCGCTCAGTTTACTGCAGATTTGCACTCTCTTGGACAATACATCCAAGAAGGACGTCGGCACCTATTCGAAACTGTCCTCTTGGAGTCGGAAACCTCATACGACCTGAGCATAGAAAAAATTGCTGGAAACCCAGATGGCTTGAATTATCTCGAAGGCAAGGATATGTTTTACGTGAACGAGAAAGCTGCAGAAGGAGTCTCTAGTGCACACCGCGATGGAAGCGTTCCTAACATTCTACTTCGCATGCCTGAACTTGATGCTCGAACACTAGGCTACCTATTCTACTTTTTCATGAGAAGTTGTGGGGTGAGCGCTTACATGCTTGGTGTTAATCCATTTGACCAACCAGGCGTGGAAGCATACAAAAGCAACATGTTCAAATTATTAGGCAAGCCAGGTGTTTAGTGCTAAGCGCACACCGCGCCCCTATCCAAACCTTCTTATGGCCGTATGCGACGGCATAGATGAAGTGTTTAACGAAGGCTACTATGCCGATCGGGTTGTTTCACATCTTCTCAAAAGAGACAAAAGGTGGGGAGCACGAGATCGAGGATTTATCGCAGAAACGCTCTATGATTGCGTTCGCTGGTGGCGATTGCTCGTCCACATTGGAGGAAAGGGAAGAGCTGAATATATTTTAGCAGCGTATTGGGCTTGGAAATTTGAAGAGCCTCTAGATGTTGAAGGATACCCCCATATTACCCCAGAAGACGTCCAAAATGCGCTTAAGGAAGCTGAGGATCAACCAGCACTCCTTGCAAGTATGCCGGATTGGATTGATGAAATTGCTGCCCACGAACTAGGGCATAAATGGCCAGCTGTTCGCACTGCACTCAACGAGCAAGCCTCTGTTTATCTCAGAACGAACACTCTAAAAACGGATAGGGCAGCCTTACTTCACGAATTACATAACGAGGGATTTGAAGTAGAAGCGGATTCGCGTGGACCGCTTGCTATCAAACTTCTTAAGAGGAGAAACCTGTGGTCTACAGCAGCCTTTAAGTCAGGAAGATTTGAAGTACAAGATATTGCAAGTCAACAGGTTGCGCCGACCTTGGATGTCCAACCAGGAATGACTGTCATCGACGCCTGCGCAGGTGCTGGAGGCAAAACCTTACAGCTAGCAGCTCTTATGCGCAACAAAGGGCGCCTTATCGCTATGGATACCGAAGAGCGAAAACTTGGCGAATTGAAGAAGCGCGCAAAGCGTGCAGGCATTTCTAATCTGGATATGCGTCCGATTAGTTCGACGAAAGTGATTAAGCGCTTGGCTGGAAAAGCAGATCGAATTTTACTCGATGTCCCTTGTTCTGGATTAGGTGTGCTGCGCAGAAACCCAGACGCGAAATGGAAACTCAAGCCACAGTTCTTAGAAGAAGTAAAAACGTGGCAAGCAGATATTCTAAATCGCTATTCTCGTATGTTGAAGCCTGATGGAAAACTTGTCTATGCAACATGCAGCATTCTTCCTTCAGAAAGCGAACAACAAGTTGAGAAGTTTTTAAAGGTTAATGACGGCTGGCAACTCAACGACGAGCAGCGCTTGTCTCCTGCTGAAGACTACGATGGCTTTTACCATGCGCTTCTGACAAGAACCTAGTCGACTACCACTCCTCCGAGCTTTACCAGAACTTGTGTCTCCGTATTTTTGGAAACTCGGGTGAGTCTTGTGACCTCATTTACTTCTGTGTCAGCAACCAATAAATTCTTGAATTCAAGAACATGATCTAGGTCTTGATCCTGATATTCAACAACGACCAATTCGAAAGCACCTTCCGGCAAAACAGGAAACGTAAATTGATCATTGCTTCTAACATTGGCTGAAATAGTAGCTGAGCTGAAACCGTTTGCAATTTCCTTTGAACTATCGAATTGACCCAGCGGGTAAGCGTATACAACAAGCCTGTAGGTTTGGCGGGGAGTTTCTGTAGTGCGTGTAAGCATTCCAGAAATGCTTCCGATTTCAGTTGGATCGTATAATCGAATTGCGTCTTCTCCTGTTGGGTTTTCCCGAAAGGAAAAATCTACATTCCCGTTCGCACCTGTATTTACAAGCTTATCCATGTTGATAAACATGACTCGTTTCGTAGTTAATCCATCTTCTATTAAGAAATTTCCTTTTGCAGTTGCAGCATGAATAAAGCCCGTTGGAGCATCCAATACATCTGTATGGCCGTCAGGAGTTTCGACTGATGAACCGAACTGCCCTCCTGCTGCGAAATCAAATTCAGAATCTACGTACCCGCCTGGCGATAGTACAGCTCTAGTACCTAATAAAATCGGGGCCGGTTCGGATAATGCATCGAATAATATTGGGGCTGTAGTGATCAGATTCGTGTTTGAAATCTCTCCAATGCGAGAGGCTTCGATATTCAGATTTACTGTTTGAGCATGCGGATGGATAGAAGGATTGAGAATCATCTCGATCTCTAGGTAGCCTTCCTGAGCTACAGTCTTCAACTCAACATTATCCTTCTCGCAGGAGGCAAGCACAAGTAATGCGCTTAAGCAGATTAATGGAGCTAAATTTTTCAGTTTCATAGTCAAGTTAGTCTAGTCTGGAGACACTTAATTGCCGCAAAGGGTAAGCCAATCGAAGAGAAAATTGGGGTTTTTGGCCATGATTCGCCAACTTGCAGAAATGAACAATAAATCGGTAGTGATTTCGCTTTGGATGGCATTCATTGCTCTCTGGGCGCTCAACGATGTGCATGCGCAAGCAACAAATTCAGCGTTCTCATATTCAGAAAATGGCCAAGGGATTCCTTTTAAAAACGTTGGACCAGACATCTTCAGTGGTCGGGTAGTTGATCTAGCTGTCAATCCTGAAAACCCCACAAACTTCATCGTAGCCTTTGCAACGAGTGGTCTTTGGGAGACGAAAAATAACGGAAGGACCTTCACTGAGTTATTCGCTCATCAAAGTACTGGGGTACTTGGTGATGTAGCCGTTGACTGGACGCGCAAGCATATTTGGGTTGGGACAGGAGAGAATAATTCGAGTCGATCGAGTTATGCAGGTGATGGCGTATACCTCTCGACCGATTGGGGTAAATCGTGGAAGAACACGGGGCTAAAAAAAACCCACCACATTGGTCGAATAGTACTCTCTAAAAGCAATGAGAATACCGTCATTGTCGCAGCCCTAGGCCCACTTTACTCAGAGGGAGGTCAGCGTGGAATATTCAGAACGATCGATTATGGCAAAACATGGGAAGCCGTTTTAGCTACTACAGGCGACGTTGGTGCGATAGACCTCATTAACGACCCCAATGATCCTAAAACTCTATATGCAAGTACTTGGCAGCGCGATCGTAAAGCTTGGAATTTCAGAGAAAGTGGACCTGAGTCAGCCATTTACAAGAGCATCGATGAGGGAAAATCATGGAAACGAATCAGCACAGAAAAGTCCGGATTTTTAACAGGGGAAGGCACAGGCAGAATTGGACTTAGCGCTTCGAGCAAAGACGGTAAAACTTCAATCTTCGCGGTTGTAGATAATCAAAACCGCAGACCCGAAACTGAAAAAGATAAGGACAAACTCACGCTTTCCGAACTGGGTCAAATGAGTGCCGCTGACTTCGCATCGAGAGATGAAGAGAAATTAACGAAGCAGCTTCAATCACTTGGACTTCCACTGAACAGATATCCTTTTGACAGTATTAAAACTGAAATATCTGAAGGCAGGATTTCGCCAAAACTCTTGGAAGAATACCTAACAGATGCCAATTCCCTACTTTTTAATACTCCTGTTATTGGTGCAGAGGTTTACCGATCAAACGATGGCGGAGAAACCTGGGCAAAGACAAACACAGATTATATCGACGACATTTATTATAGTTACGGGTACTACTTCGGGCAGATTGGATCACACCCTCTAAATCCAGAAGAAATTTACATTTTAGGGGTGGCTGCAATTCGAAGTGATGACGGTGGTAAGACCTGGAATAGCATTAACGAGGCAAATATGCACGCGGATCATCATGCCATTTGGATCAACCCTCAAGAGTGTGGTCATATCATTATTGGTAACGATGGAGGAGTAAACATTTCTTATGACTACGGTGAAACGTATAGCCGAGTGGTGAGTCCAGCGGCTGGACAATTTTACGCTGTAGCAGTAGACAATGCTGAACCCTACAACGTTTATGGTGGTACTCAGGACAATGGTGTTTGGAGAGGACCAAGCACTTTTAAAGCGAGTCCAAACTGGGAAATGTACGGTAACACTTCTTACGAGCACATTTATGGAGGTGATGGAATGCAAGTTGAAATTGACCCACGTGACAACAAAACAGTGTACACGGGATTACAATTTGGAAATTACTCGCGACTCGACCCAGATGGTTCTCGAATACGAGTCAAGCCTCAGCATTCGCTAGGCGAACGTCCTTTGAGATTTAACTGGCAAACGCCGGTACATCTCAGCACTCACCAACCCGATGTGTTTTATATTTGCTCAAATAAATTTCACCGATCTTTAAATAAAGGTGAGACATTTGATATATCAAGTGAAGACTTAACAAAAGGTGGTCGTAAAGGAGATGTCCCTTTTGGAACAATTTCAACCCTTGATGAAAGTCCGCTACGTTTCGGTTACTTGTATGTAGGAACAGACGACGGCCTCGTCCATGTATCGCGTGATGGAGGCTATTCGTGGACCGAAATAACAGAGGGACTCCCACAAGGAAAATGGGTAACAAGGGTACAAGCAAGTAAGCATGCACTCGATCGGGTCTATGTGAGTTTGAATAATTACCGAAATGATGACTTCACACCTTATCTATTCATGAGTGAGGATGGTGGTGAAACTTGGAAATCTATTTCGAATGGTCTTCCATCGGGCGCCATTAACGATGTGCTTGAAGACAAAATCCAAGAAGACCTTATTTATGTTGGGACAGATATGGGGATGTTCTACTCTTACGACCGAGGAGCGAGTTGGAGCAAGCTAGGTGACCTTCCTCTTGTTCCTGTCCATGACCTGGTGATTCAAGAGCGTGAACAAGACTTGGTTGTGGGCACACATGGTCGCAGCATCTTCATCGGCGACATAAGCCATCTTCGAACACTACCTGACTCCGTTGGGAAGAAATCCCTCTTTGCTTATCAACCCAAAGAGATAAGATGGGATGAATCCTGGGGAGACAGTTGGAGTAAATGGAATCCAAGAGACACTCCTTGTATTCACCTGCCTGTTTTCTCACAGACAGGAGGAATGCTTGAAGTGATTGTTCAAGATTCTTCAGGTAATGCGCTACAAACGTTTTCTGCTAATGCCAAAAAGGGTATCAATTACATTCCGTATTCTTTGACAATGACCGAGGATGCAGCTAAGCGTGTGGACGCCACTATAGAGCCAGCCGACAATGGGATGTTCTATTTGCTCCCTGAGCGGTATCAATTGGTGATTAAGGGAGGTACAGCTTCCGCCAAAACATGGTTATCGATCTCCGAGAACTAGATTTTCGGGTCTGATTTACTAAAGAAATAGCGCTAAATGAGTAGGTAATATCTGAAAGTAGACACCTTTCGATATTTGGTTATAATCCGTGGCTTTTGTGCACCTACTTGTTCTAAGCGGAAGTTTTTCGGGTTTTGGCGAAAGCTGAACTTGACTGGCCCATTGCCCAGATACGCCTTCCACACCCTACACTAGACAATTGAATATCAGCACTTTAACCTATAAAAAGCAACTTTGAAACTCCTCGAGTTCTAACTAACCAGATAGGGTTAGTGACTGGCATTTAGACTGCTTTTGACTGAATCTTTGCGGTGTCCTGAAAAACGGATGAACCACTCTTCGGAGTGCTTCGCTATACACGACCGCTAAGAAACAAACATGAAATCCAACAACCTAAAAAGAGGGCTCAGGGCGATCACCGCTTGCACGTTCTTACTTTCCTCAGTCTCACTCTTCGCCACAGCAGATTCACTCATCCTAGAATTTGCCCCTGCTCCATTCTCCAATTTTGCTAACGGTGACACCGTCACATTTGAATGTAGCGCAATGCCATTGCTTAGTGTTGATGACGTAGTCGCATCAGGTGGATGTGGAAGTGATATCCATATAGGTTTTAGCGAAAGCGTAAATATTCCAACCGAC
The DNA here is from genome assembly GCA_937924035.1 of uncultured Saprospiraceae bacterium. Lineage (GTDB taxonomy): Bacteria > Bacteroidota > Bacteroidia > Chitinophagales > Saprospiraceae > CALDTK01. Next base: position 26,745 of record CALDTK010000210.1, read on the forward strand.
CCAATTGCTGCAGGCCACCTATCGGTCATGACGTGCAATTTTATAGGCACAGATACATGTGGGAATTCGGCTCAGCTATCTATAAATGTTAGGATCCAAGACACTACGCCTCCAATCTTACAAGAAGTACCTGGCGATCTATCCTTACCAGTTGGTCGGTCAATACCATCTCCAGCACCTGTTTATGCAATAGATAATTGCAGCAGAAATCTTGAGGTAAAGCTTTCAGAACAAGATGCTTCGACTACTGCTTTTGATCGCGTCATTCGCACATGGAGTGCTACCGATGATGCAGGAAACACGAGCACAGCCTCACAGCAAATCACCCTTGCATTGCCTAGCTCTGGCGGTGGCGGGTGTACTACTGAAGTATTTGATGGACTTGCAGAGTTGATTGATGCTACCGATTGTGAAAATGGTACTGAAGTATGTCTTCCTTTTGCCATCGCAAACGACGGACTTATATTGGTGAACTCAAGCCCGGCAAATTATTTCAGCTGCGCCGCAGACACGATGGTTACGTATGAAGTGGCTGACCTCATGGCTGAGGATGGTGCTTACGAGGTCATTTGGAATGTTTCTCCAGGCGCCTATCGATACCGCACTAGCTCTCTTGATAGCCTTGTCAGCTTTATGCGTCTTGAGCAGCCAGGAGGTGATTGGAAGCTCGATGAAAGTCGCTCTGTTGTAATGGGCAACCCAAATCCTCGGTATGCCGAATTGCAGGTGATTCATGCTCCAACTGGCTCAGAAGCAACTAGTCAACCTCTGCTCGATGTATTCTCATCACAGTCAACTATTGTATTGATGCCTGGCAAGCACAAGCTTACCTATCGCCAAGCAGAATGTGTAGATACTGCAAGCGTCGAAGTGGTTTGTGCCACGGTAAGAGAAAGAAGCATAACAGCCATTAGAGGTATTGACGCAACACATACCCTACCCTTCTCTGGCAGCGCAGACCAGTACGATGTAACGATACTTGAAGATAATTCTGCAGGACTCTTAGAGATCCGATCACTAGAAGGCCCAAGAGTAAACTTCACGACGATGATCAGTGGAGAAGCGTCTCTTCTTGTCGACTTATGCCATCAGCCTACAGGCAGCTGCGAACGCTATCAATTACGATTTGAAATCGTCAATCGTGAAGACGTGAAGCCACCATCTGCTGCCAAAGATCTTTATGTAGTCGCTTACAACGGGCAACGTATGTTCAACATCTTGAGTAATGATGAGGTCATCGGGGAAGTCAGTGCGCTCACCTTGAAGTCTAGCACAGAAGGCGTTGCTCGAATAGATCAAATGAACCGTCTCCACTATACAGCTCCAAAAGACTGGTGTGGCGAGGAAAAAATCCTTTACGAGGTATGCAACACTGGAGGATGCGATACTGCCTCAGTAGTGATTCAGGTGACGTGTGAAGACCTCATGGTATTTAATGGCTTTAGTCCAAACCAAGATGGCGTGAATGACAACTTCACAGTGATCGGTATTGAAAACTATCCAGCGAATCAACTCATCGTTTTTAACCAGCACGGGCACCAAGTGTACAGCAAAGATTCTTACAACAACGAGTGGGACGGAACCTTCAATGGCTCACCTGTACTTGATGGGACCTATTACTACGTCCTTACAATCAAAGGACTAGATACCAAAAGCGGATATGTGCAAATAAGGAGGTAACCCGCTATTTGCTGCTGACATCAGCAGCATAGCGCGTTGTTTTTTAGCATAGTCGTATGGCCCTGTTGACGGAATGTTGACGGGGCTTTTTTTTGGCGTTACACGTCGGATTTAAGATACAGGATCGTCACTTTCACAACTGTGAGTAGCGTGACCGGTAAAAGGGACGCAGGCGAGATGATGATATTCCTTCGATCTGTCTCGCAGCGAAGAACGAGCGAACTCACCTCAAGTAGCGGAGCGATCCATCCGAACAAAAAAAGACCAGACTCCTTGCGGTGCCTGGTCTTTTTTTAAAGTGCGAAGCATCATTTAGATCTTCATTCCTGCGAGAGCTGGATTACGGTTACGCTTACGCTCACTTTCGCTCAGCACAATCTTTCGGATACGCATTGCGTCTGGAGTAACCTCCACGTACTCATCACCTTGGATATACTCTAGAGCTTCCTCTAGTGTAAACTGTCGTGGTGGCGTGATCTTGATCTTGTCATCTGCTCCTGAAGAACGGACGTTAGATTGCTTCTTCGCCTTGGTTAGGTTGACGACCATATCGCCTGGACGAGCATTTTCGCCTACGACCTGACCTTCGTAAATTTCTTCGTTTGGAAGAACCATGAGGATTCCACGCTCTTGCAATGAGTTGAGTGAGTAAGGAATGGCCTTACCCTTCTCGTTAGAGATCATAGAACCGTTGATACGCTTTGGAATGTCTCCAACCCAAGGAGCGAATTCACGGAAGCGGTGCGTCATAATCAACTCACCTGCTGTTTGCGTGATGAGTTGTGTACGAAGACCGATGATTCCACGTGATGGAATAGAGAACTCCAGGAAGGTACGCTCTGGCTTAGCCTCCATGTTGGTCATGGTACCCTTGCGCTGTGTTACTGCATTAATAACAGCTCCACTATACTCGTCTGGAACGTTGATGTAAAGATCCTCCATCGGCTCGTGACGCTTGCCATCGACCTCTTTCACGATAACCTGAGGCTGTCCAATTTGCACCTCATAACCTTCGCGACGCATTGTCTCGATAAGTACACTGAGGTGAAGTACACCACGGCCGAATACTTGGAAAGCCTCTGCCCTATCGGTAGGAACAACCTTGAGTGCGAGGTTCTGCTCAATCTCTTTCTCCAAACGCTCTTTGAGGTGACGAGAAGTAACGAACTTACCAGACTGTCCAAAGAATGGAGAATCATTGATCGCGAAGGTCATCGACATTGTCGGCTCATCCACTGCGATTGGTGTGAGCGCATCAGGACGTTCTGGGTTTGTGATGGTATCACCAATTTCAAAACCGTCAATGCCTGAAATTGCGCAGATGTCACCTGCGTGCACCTCATCTACTTCAACTCGACCAAGACCTTCGTAGACAAAAATCTTCTTGGTACGCTGCTTAGAAAGCACTCCTTCTCGGCTGACGAGACCTACTGGCATATTTGCTTTAAGAACACCTCTATTAAGACGGCCTGAAGCCATTCGGCCTGTAAAGTTGCTGTATGCAAGTGAAGTGATCATCATTTGAACATCACCTTCAAGTTCAACCTTTGGTGGCGGAACGTGCTCGATAATCATATCGAGTGCATAAGTCACATCGTTTGTTTCTGTAGCCCAGTCTGGTCCCATCCAGCCGTTCTTTGCAGAACCATATACTACTGGAAAGTCCAGCTGCTCTTCAGTTGCTTCTAGCGCAAACATGAGGTCAAATACCGCCTCATATGCCTCATCGGGCTTACAGTTCGGCTTATCCACCTTGTTTACTACTACGATTGGCTTCAAGCCAAGCTCTAGACTTTTCGAAAGAACAAAGCGCGTTTGCGGCATAGGTCCCTCGAATGCATCGACGAGCAGGAGCACTCCATCTGCCATATTGAGTACACGCTCAACCTCACCACCGAAATCGGAGTGACCAGGAGTATCAATAAGGTTGATCTTGTGGTCTTTGTAGCGGATACTCACATTCTTTGAAAGAATCGTGATACCACGCTCGCGCTCGAGGTCATTGTTATCAAGCATGAGTTCAGCGGGCTTCTCTCGCTCGTGGAATAGGTTTCCAGCGTGAAGTAGCTTATCGACGAGGGTTGTTTTACCGTGGTCGACGTGGGCGATGATCGCAACGTTACGAATAGGTGTCATGAATAGACGTTGATGACAGTTAAAGCTTACACTACTACAGTACTGCAGGTATGCAAGCAAAAAACCTTATGATGTCGCTGCTAATAAGCGACGAGTTTTGCAAAACGCGCGCAAAGGTACCTTATTCTTGGTTGCTTTGAAGAAATTAACATTAGGATTAATAATACTAATCTGAGATGCGTAGCCAGTAGAAAGACAACAAGGGTGATCTAGCTTGCGTTTCGAGCAATCTCACAACCAAATAGACTCTTCCGTTCTTCATCTAGTAAGACAAATCACCTTGCTCAACCCATGACAAGCCCCTATTCTATATTCAGTTTTTGGCTACTCATGCCACTCATGTTTTTAGCCATGAGCTGTACTGCGCCCAAGGTGGACAACATCGTTATCGAGCCTAAACTGACGAGCACCAAGCAAGCATTAGGACAAGGAGTTAGTATGCTAATTCCAATGGATTATCGAAAAGGAGATACCGATGAAGGCTACACCGCGAGTTTTGAGACTGAAAATCAATCATCTTCGTTAAGCCTCCAAGTCACCAGAGAATCTCTAGCTCAGATCAAGTCTGCCTACTCTCCGAAGTCTCTTGAGGAGAATGGTCAATCTCTTTCAGAAATAAGTACTGTCGAATATGGTGATAACAAGAAGGCTTTTTTTGCTAAAGTGCATGATCATGGGGATTCTGTGTTTGACTACATACTCGCCATTGAACAGCATGGCCAGACATACCTCATTGAAGCTGCCTGTACTGACATATCTCATGATTTCTACGACTATAAAATTCGTCAGTCGTTATTGTCGGTTTACATCGAGTAATCGAACCTGCTGTTGGATTAGCGCGAAAAGCAAGACCTCTTTGAACGTAAGACAAGCTATTTAGGGCCGTCTCAACCGCACAAAAAAATGGCCGCACTCCCCATGGGAGCCGGCCATTCGATGGATGAAAATGAGAAACTAAATCTTGAAGACTGCTGGAGGGTAGAATACTTTCTCCTCCAAAAGTTTTAATCTGCTTTGTCGTACAACCAAGGGCTTTCACCTCCTAGTCGTGGTTCACCGTTTTG
>CALDTK010000211.1 GCA_937924035.1 uncultured Saprospiraceae bacterium
CATCGGTGTATTTGAAAACGATAACGTGGCTACTTATGACACTGATATTTTCTTAAATCCGATTACGAATGAGCTCGACGTAGAATTCACGCACAACGGTTACCGAAATACTTTCCAGAGCTTTACTCCTGGTACTCAGAATCCTGTACTCGCAGCATATAATCAAGTTGGTAACGGTAGAGATTATCGACCTGCCTTCAATGAAATTATCGCGCAGAATGGTGTTTTAGCTAATATCATAGATGATGGTGTTTACACGCTACACACTAATATCGGTGCCGTATATAACCTATTTGAGAAGGAGAAAAATGACCTCATTACATTCAACCTTCAAACTCAATTTGACCTTAAGCCAAATAAAGGCAAGTCTGGAGTACACAACGTCCAACTTGGTGTTCTTTACGAGCAGCGTATTAATCGTCGCTATGTGCTCAACCCAGAAGAGCTTTGGTTACGTGGTAGCCAGCTAGCTAACGTGGCACTCCAAGATGTTGACACGAACAACATTTTAAGAACAATCGCTGTAGATACGAATGTAGGCGGTGGTTTAATCTTAACAGATGATTCGGTAGACATCTACGGATACCGTCTAGAGCCATCTTCTCTTGAGGGAGATTCTCGTTTCTACAGAGAATTGCGTAACAGCTTAGGCCGGGGAATTGATGAGTTTATTGATTTTGGTTCGGTAACTCCAGATCAACTCAACATTGGAATGTTTAGTGCCGCAGAAGCAACAGCGAACAACGACTTATTCTACTACGGCTTTGATTACGAAGGCAATGAAATTGGAACTGGCGGTGCGTGGGATGATTTCTTCACGGCTACTAATGATGATGGACAACGTACGTTCCCTGTTGCTCCTATACAGCCAATTTATGCTGCTGGTTACATTCAGGATAAATTCACCTTCAAGAATATCATCCTTCGTGCTGGTTTCCGTGTCGACTACTTTGATGCAAACACAAAGGTTCTAAAGGATCCATTTGAGCTTTACGACATTCAAACTGCAGGAAACTTCAACTATAACGAAGGCGAATCACGACCTCAAAATATTCCGGAAAGTGCGAAGGTTTATGTAGAGTCAGTTGAAGGAAATTCAGTTCAAGCATACCGTGACGATGAAACATGGTTTACTGCTGATGGGCGCCAGGTAAACAACCCCGCCGAGATTTTCACGCAACAAATTCCTGCATATGTAGATGAGCGTGCAAGCGGAAATGCGAACTACATCCGTGATCGTGATTTTGATCCAGATGCAAGTTTTGAAGATTACGAAGCACAGATTAATGTGATGCCTCGTCTAGCTTTCAGTTTCCCTATCTCTGAAGACGCGAACTTCTTCGCACACTATGATGTGCTCGTTCAGCGACCACCATCAAATACGATTGCAACAGCGCTAGATTACTACTACTTCACGAACAACGCGGCGAGTTCAGTTTTCAACAACCCGAATTTGCTACCAACGAAAACAGTTGATTACGAGGCTGGTTTCCAGCAACGTATCTCTCAAAGCTCAGCATTGAAGTTAAGCTTCTTTGTCCGTGAGATGCGAGACATGATTCAGCGTCGTACCTACTTATTTGCAATGGCAGACCTCGGACGTTATACGACTTTCGACAACCAAGATTTTGGTACAGTAAAAGGTCTTAATGTTTCATATGACCTACGTCGAACAGGACCTGTTAGTCTTCGTGTTTCTTACGGTCTTCAGTTTGCAGACGGTACTGGATCTGATGCCAACTCACAGCGTGGTAGTGTTCAGCGTGGTAACCTGCGTACACTCTATCCACTCAGCTTCGATGAGCGACACAGAGTTTCAGGTGCCCTTGATTTCCGTTATGGGAGAGGAGAAGGCCCTCGTTTGTTTGACAAGCCAATCCTCGAAAATCTAGGAATCAACCTTTCTGGAAACGCAGTTAGCGGGCGCCCGTACACACGTCTCCAAACGGCTGTTCAACTTGACGGCCGAGTAAACGAAGGTGACATCAACGGAGCACGTCTCCCATGGAACCTGGTTGCCAACTTGCGTATTGATCGCGATTTCTCATTGTTTAATGAGAATAACAAAGGAGTAGACCTAAATGTCTACCTACGTGTCAGTAACCTGTTAGATCGTCAAAATATAATCAGTGTTTACCCAGCTACTGGACTTCCTGATGATGATGGTTTCCTCGTTTCTGTTCAAGGACAAAATTCACTTGCTAACCAGATTAATCAGGAAGCATACATACAGTCTTACAATTGGCGCGTAATCAACCCGAACTTCTTTAGCCTCCCACGCCGCATCTTTTTGGGTGCTAGTTTCTCATTCTAATCACCCGACGTTAAAAACAGCATATCATGATGCTACAACGCATACATACTGCCCTGCTTGCAGCTACGCTCTGCTTTTCAGCTACAGCTCTGCTTGCTAATGTTCCTGGCATTGGCTCAGGAACACCTAATAGAGGTCAATCGAATATTTCGAATCCATTAGGATATCGTACAGATTGTGCCCCTGGACTCAGAACTACTGATCAAGATGTCAATAATGTCAGAGCAAAGCTCACGACTGGAGGTGATGTCTGGTGGAATGGTAATGATGCAGGATATATTGTTCCTAAAGTACCACTAGGAGAAACGGAAGTTTCTTCACTTTTTGCTGGCGCTGTTTGGTTAGGAGGTCTTGATCCAGCAGGAAACCTTAAGGTTGCTGCTCAGGATTATGGACGTTCTACTGGACAATTTGACTTTTATCCTGGTCCACTAGATCCAGATACAGGTGAGATTCCTCAAGAGGTTTGTTCTGAATGGGACAAGTTCTTCGAAGTAAGTGCAGCAGAGATTAGAGAACACCAGAGACTTTTTGCGGCTTCTCTTAGAGGAGAAATTAACTATACAGAGGATATGATTCCGGAGGGAGTCAAAGGATGGCCAGGTAGAGGTAACCCTTATTTCTCTGAAGTTCACGGATTTGCTCCACCAAACACTACACAAGGTCTTGCAGGGTTCTATGATTACTGCGACGATGATGGTAACTGTCTAATTGATGGCCTTTACGATCCACTTTCTGGTGATCTACCAATTATTGAAATTGAAGGTTGTGAGGATTACTACAATCCTGACGAGGACCTTAGAGACAGTCCTCAGTTTCCAGATCAAATGATTTTCTGGATTTACAATGACAATGGTAATAGCCACCTTAACTCAGGGTCTGTCATTCCTCTTCAAATGGAGGTTCAAGTTCAGGCATTCGCATATTCTACAAACGATGCCCTCAACAACATGACTTTCCAGCGTTATAAGCTCATCAACAGGGGTAAGGAATTACTTCGAAATACATTCTTCGGTATGTGGGTTGATGGTGACCTTGGATGTTTCACTGATGATTATATCGGTTGTGATACCACACGCTCACTCGCTTACTACTATAACTCTGATGCTGTTGACGGTACCTCAGGAACAATTTGCGATGGCGGTGTACCAACCTATGGAACAGAAGTTCCAGTAATGGGGGTAGATTATTTCCGTGGACCGAAGGAATTTGTAACTGTATTTGATTCTACAGAGATGGATTCTATTGAGATAGAGCAGGAACTTGGAATGTCTTCGTTCGTATACTTCAACAACGCGAGCATTGGACCTCCTCCTGCACAAACAACTGACCCTACACGTGGATTAGCTGCAGAGTATTACAATTACTTGCAAGGTGTTTGGAAAGATGGAACACCATACACGATTGGTGGAGACGGATACCAGACTGGTGGAGCTGAGACTAAGTATGTTTTCCCTGATGTACCAAATGACGAATCTCCTGGAGTATGGTCGATGTGTTCTGAAGCATTAGGAGAGGGTGACCGCCGCACAATCCAGGCTTCTGGGCCATTTAACCTCCGTCCTGGAGCAGTGAACGAGCTTATCATTGGTGTGCCGTGGATCGCTAACGAGCAAACTTATCCTTGTCCAAGCATGACGCGCCTTTTTGAGGCTGATGATCTCGCTCAGAACTTGTTTGACAACTGTTTTGATATCACAGATGGACCAGATGCCCCGGATGTTGACTTCATCGAGCTTGATGAACAGTTGACCATCATTTTGACGAATGATCCACAGGTGTCTAACAACGCTGGACAGAAGTATGCGGAGATTGATCTTCTTGCTCCTGATGGAGTTTCGGATTCATTGTACCGATTCGAAGGATACAAGGTTTATCAATTGAAGAATGAGTCAGTTTCAATAGCTAGTCTCAACGACCCTACACTTTCTCGTTTGATTTTCCAATCGGACATTGTAAACGGAGTAGGGGAGATTTACAACTGGAATGCACTTGATAACCCACTCGATCCTGAGTTCCCAGTATTCGAGCCTGTTCCTCAGGTAGAATCCTCAGTAACAGATCAGGGAACACAAACCGTTCTTAGAGTTACTAGTGATCAATTCTCATCAGGTTCTTTGAACCTTGTTAACCATAGGCCATACTACTTTACCGTAGTAGCTTATGCTTATAACAACTATGAGGATTTCGAAGCACTCGTACCGGGAGGTTCTGGTCAACGTACTCCTTATCTTGAAGGACGTAATAACGTTCGTACTTACACAGGTGTACCGCGTCCAATCACAGACGTAAAGCTTAATGGAGATGGTAACGAAGGAATCGTTCGCCGTATCGATGGTGAAGGAACAGGTCCATTCTTCTTAGATCTAGCCGAAGGTGAGCGTGATCGTTTACTCAATGATCAAGACGACAATCAGCCGCTTTATCAATCAGGACGTGCGCCGGTTACTGCCCAGACATACAATCCATTTGTAACAGAGGATGGTACCTACACTGTGATTTTTGAGGACAGTGATGTTACAGATGAAACACTAGATGCGGATGGCACATGGAGGTTACTTGACGCTAACGGCGCTGTAGTCGTTGAGGATAATCAGTTTGCGAGCTTTAATGAGCTAGTGATCGGAGAGTTAGGAATTTCAATTTCACTTGGTCAAACAGAAGAGCCGGGTGTTGATATTGATGGCAACAATGGTTGTATTGGATACGAAGTCGCTGCGCTTGAAGAAGATGGAACGCCATGGTATCAGCCTATCGCAAACAAAACACCGTTAAACGGACTCTTTGGTGGTGGACAGGTATTTAACTTTATGCTGACTGAAGCCTCTGAGCGAGATGAGGCAGCAAGTGCGTTCGATCGTGATCCTTCACAATCCCTTACGAATTGTTTTGAGGGACAGTGGGCGCCATTTAGCCTGACTGCATATGAGAATACTTTTTCTGATCCGATAGAACCACAAGGAATTGGTTTCATTACTCCTATGCTTCGTTCTAGAGGTTCTAGTTTGGTTGGGGACCTCAAGCTTGCAGATCTAAACAACGTTGATATCGTTTTCACAAGCGATAAAGACAAGTGGAGTCGTTGTGTAGTCGTTGAAACGGCAACTAGTGACTTTACAATCACTGGAGGTATTGAAACGGAAAACAACGCAGGCCAATTCGACCTTCGTCAAGCTCCATCTGTTGGAAAAGAAGCCGATGCAGATGGTAACGCAATTCCAGATGGCACAGGCAATGGTATGGGATGGTTCCCAGGATATGCTATTGATGTCGAAACTGGTCAGCGTCTTAATATCTTCTTTGGAGAGAACAGTGCGATTACTTATGGAGGCAACTTCCTTAATCCTTACGATTTCGAGTTTGTTGACGAACAGGGCGAACCAACCCTCGAGTTGACAGGAAGAGACATGATGTTCAATCCTACACCTAATATTGTTGAATTGACTTCATTGAATGCTCAGCTTTATAACGTAATCGCTGGTGGACATCACATGGTCTATGTTACAAGAGAGCCATACGATGAGTGTGCAGAGCTATTCACTTTATTGGAAGCAGGGCGTAATAACATTACCCGTGAAGCGCTCGAGTCAGTAACATATGCGTCTATCATGACTTCAGCTGTACCGTTCCTTCCTTACTCAGAAGGTCTCATTCCGCAAGATTTGGTAGTCAAGCTACGTGTAGCAAATCCATTCAATGTCTCTGTTGGTGCAGCAAACGCTCAGGACAGATTCTACAGTGCTCCGACTGGAGTGAATGGAGGACACCCACAGTATGAAATAACTCTAGCTGGCGTTACTCCAGAACCTGTGCCACTTAGCAAGTCAGATTCAATCTTGAGTTTCATCAATGTTGTTCCTAACCCATACTATGGTTACTCCGAGTACGAAATCAGCGAGTTCTCGAACTTGATTAGGATTACAAACCTACCAGCTCAATGTGACGTAACTATTTACGGACTGGATGGTCGCTTCATCCGTCAGTACAAACGTGCTGAAGAACGAGCTGAACCTTCATTCAACCCTGAGGATCCTCGCCTTAACGGACGAGCTATTGAAAGCCAGCAGATCTATCCTGATCTCGATTGGGATATGAAAAATGATCAAGGTATTCCAGTTTCATCTGGTATTTACCTCATCCATGTTGACGCAGGTGAGTTAGGACAACGTACAGTTAAGTCCTTTATCATCCAACGTGCTTTCGATCCAGCAGGCCTCTAACTCCATTATCTAGCTAATAACTAGTCGGTGCATTCATTGAAGAATGCACCGACTACTTTCAAAACATAGCGCATGCGCAATTTTTACTTGTTCGCTGTTTTAGCTCTTGCATCCCTCTCTGCTTTCGCAGGAAATCCTGACCGTCAAGGTGAGGCAGGTGCATACGAGCTGTTGCTGAATCCTTTTGCCCGATCAGCAGGTCTCGCTTCTATGACTACCTCTAATGTCGCAGGTGCAGAGGCAATGAGAATCAATGTTGCTGGAATAGGCCGTGTCAACGGTCTTGAAGTCAACGTTTCTAATATGCAATACCTAGTTGGTACTGATATCAGTATGAATGCCATTGGTATTGCAGCACCTATGAAAAACGGTGCAGCTTTTGGAGTTACCATAGCCGCACTGACTTTTGGAGATATTCCTTTGACTACAACTTCTACTCCTGAAGGAAACGGAGCAACCTTTACTCCAACGTTCTTTCATATTGGTCTTGGTTACTCAAAGACTTTTGATGAAAAGATTAGCGTTGGTGTGGGCTTGCGGTTTATTTCTCAGCAAATCTTTAACGCTAGTGCTACAGGTTTTGCTGTAGATGCAGGTGTCCAATATGTAAGTGGAGAGGAAGACGAGTTTAAGCTTGGAATTTCATTACGCAACGTAGGCCTAGGAATGCGCTTTTCAGGTGACGGAATTTCAACTCAGTTTGACGAACCTGCTGACGGTAGATTTACTCTTACAGGTAAAAACAACGTCGCTGACTTCGACCTACCTTTCCAATTGAACATTGGAACGAGCTACGATGTAAACATCGACCAAGACAACAAAGTAGTCTTGATTGCAAACTTTACTTCGAATGCATTCAGCCGTGATAACATCGGTGGTGGCATCGAGTACTCTTTCAGAGACTTCTTTATGATCAGAGGTGGTTACAACGCTGAAGTTGGAGTTGCAGCTGGGTCTTTCGAAGCTCCTCTTACAAGAGGATTAGCCGCAGGTGCTTCTGCTGCAATACCTTTAGGAGGTATTGACACAGGTCGTAAACGTTACCTATACATCGATTACGCTTATCGTCCAACGCGTATCTATGATGGAAATCATAACATTGGACTACGCCTCAACCTCTAGTGCGTTAGAAGCGTTATACAAGTTGTAATTTTAGAGAACGTTTCCTTTTCCTTCCGGAGAAGGGAACGTTCTGTATTTTCGGAAACTCTCTTCAGATTGATACTCCCCACTCATGAGTAAGATTAATTACCTCACACCAGAAGGATTCGCAAGGCTAAAAGCCGAACTGCATGAAATGAAAACCACTGGTCGTCAAGAAGCATCTGCAGCAATTGCTGAGGCACGTGACAAAGGCGACCTCTCGGAGAATGCCGAGTACGATGCAGCCAAGGATGCCCAGGGTATGCTTGAAGCGAAAATTAATGAGTTAGAAAAAACACTCGCTAATGCACGTGTTCTCGACAAAAACGAACTATCTACTGATTCGGTTTGTGTACTAAGTACTGTTCGTTTACTCAATAAAAAGAACAACAAGGAAATTAGCTACCAATTGGTTAGTAGTTCTGAAGCTTCTTTTAAGGACCGTAAAATTTCAGTAGAAAGCCCAATTGGAGCAGGATTACTGGGTAAAGCAGTTGGCGATGTAGCTGAGATTCAAGCGCCTGGTGGCACAATGGCGTTTGAGATTCTTGAAATTAGTATCGTATAAATCGAGTAACACCGCTTATGGCTACCATTTTTAGCAAGATTATCACGGGCGAGATTCCTTGTCATAAAATTGCGGAAGACGACAAACATATCGCCTTTCTAGATATCAACCCATTAGTCATCGGCCATACGCTAGTGGTCCCTAAACGAGAAGTTGATTACTACTTCGATCTGGAAGATGAAGAATTAGCTGCGCTTAATGCTTTCGCTAAAAGGGTTGCTAAGGCTGTGTTTCGTGAAATTCCGTGTCTCAGGATAGGCACTGCGGTTATTGGGCTCGAAGTTCCTCATGTGCATATGCACCTCGTTCCGCTAAATCAAACAAGCGATATAGATTTCACGAAAAAGAAGCTGAATCCTTCTCAGGCGAGTTTAAAGGCAACCGCAGAAAAAATTCGAAACGTTCTGGTTTAACCTCCGAAACCCAGAGCTCACTTCTTCGATCGTGTTGGATTCTGTTCAACAAATTGCTTCCATCCACTGTAGTTGCTACCTAGTTTTGCCGAAAGGCCACTTTGATTTAGATGGCATACCGCAGCGCCAAGCGCATCACTTGCATCTAATCCAACCTGCTGTCGATTGAAGCCGATCAGGTGACTTAACATCTCACTGACTTGTTCTTTGGAAGCGTTCCCACTCCCCGTCACGCTTAGCTTGATTTTCTTTGGGGCATATTCCTCCACTGGAAGCCCTTTTGCAATTGCGGCAGCCATAGCTACTCCTTGAGCCCTGCCAAGCTTAAGCATTGATTGTACGTTTTTACCAAAGAATGGACTCTCAATAGCACATTCTTCAGGCTTGTGCATTTCAATCAAAGAGGTAATACGATCAAAAATGGACCGTAACTTTTCAGGATGCGTTGCAGCTGAAGGAGTTTTGTGAACACCAATAGATATCAACTTGTACGCAGATCCTGTTTTCTCTAAAATGGCATACCCCAACGCATTCGAACCTGGATCTATACCAAGAACACGACGAGTTTTAGGGGCGGAGCGGCGGACTATCTTCACCGTGACAAGGTAGTGATCTTTAATGCCCTCTAACACCACTCAAATTCGTACGAGAAGATTTAGCCTAGGCTTGCTCATCAAAATAATGGTGAGCCTAGCACTCTTCTTTGGACTATATCATCAGCTCTTCGTGCGTAATGATATCGTTGAACTCTGGAATTCACTAAGGGGCCAAATATTGGTAGCTCCAATTTGGATGCTATTGGCCATCATCTTGTTAATTCCTCTAAACCTCACGCTAGAAGCAATCAAGTTTAGATTATTGCTCCCTAAAAAGGTGAGACCAACGGTATTTCAAGCGCTTCGTAGAGTGTGTGCCGGGATCAGCATAGGACTCTTTACGCCTAATAGAGTAGGGGAGTATGTAGGCAGACTTACCGGCACTACCGAGTCTGATCGCGTATCGACAATTGCCGCCACTTTTCTCGGTGGCATCGCCCAATTGATACCGCTTCTCGGTGGTGGAGTACTCTGCATTTTAGGGTACAGCCGATATGGAGAAGTAGAATTTGCATCGGTACTAACCAATGTAGTAGCAATTGGTATCTGCATTGTGCTTCTTCTGCTCTTCGCATTTTTACCCGCCGTCCTTAAGGTAGTAGAGGGCTTTTGGTCTAGCTTTCGCCAAAACCTAACTCCTGGACCCAGGGTAAATAGATTTTTTGTGCAAGTCGCCTATTCACTAAGGGGAATTCGCCAATTAGCTGTGGTCAGGCCGGGAGATGTTCGTATGGCTTTAGTCATTGCTTGCGGCAGATACCTTATTTATCTCGCTCAATTAAGCTTAGCTTTTGTTTTCTTTGGTCTAGATGGTGGACTAGAAATTGCTGTGCTAGGTTCCGGGATATTACTATTCGCGCAGACGTTTGTTCCTCTACCAGCGTTCGTACAAGCACTTGCGCGGGTAGAACTCGCTTTACTTGTTTTTGCAGCATTTAGACCTAATGAACTTGGATTAGCTTCTGCTTCATTTCTGATTTTCGTACTAAATCTAGGAATACCAGCGTTATTAGGATTAGTTGAAATCCTAAGATCAGATCTCGATAAAACTCTTGGAATCAATGCCTAAACTCACTCATATCCTAATCTTCGGAGCACTTGTTTTTACAGGGTTGCTAGGGACTGGCGTCGCGCAGAGTGTTTTGGCGAAAGCTGCACTGGAGGAAGAAAAAGAAAATAGAATTTGCGAGCTAGAAAACTCAGCATTTGCGCCAGGAGAGCGAATTGTCTACAAACTTTATTACAACCTTAACTTTATCTGGATAGCAGCTGGAGAGGTTGAATTTAAGGTGCAAGACCTAGGAGACAGGTATAAGCTTAGTGCCTTAGGTACGACATACGGCAGCTACGAGTGGTTCTTCAAGGTGAGAGACTATTACGAGAGCTACGTAGATAAAGAAACTTTGCTACCAATCTTGACAATCCGAGAAATTGAAGAAGGAAATTATACGCTTTATGAGCGTGTAGAGTACGATCAGGAAACCGGTATTGGAGTTGGCTATCGCGGAAAGTCCAAAGAAGAAGCGATGCAGCGTCCTGGAGAGTTTTCTATGGAGTTTTGCCTACATGATGTGCTGTCCGCAATCTATTTCATGCGAAACCTCAACTTGGATGAGGCTACACCTTACTCAACCTATCCAGTGACGGTGTTCATGGATCGAAAAGAATACCCGTTAGATGTTCGCTATATCGGTAAAACCCAAGAGAAGAAAATTAGAGGCCTAGGCAAATTTGAAGTTCACGAACTTGCGCCAGAAGTAGTCGCTGGTGATGTATTCTCTGAAGATTCTGAGATGCGTGTATGGGCTAGTACAACGAATAGCTGCGTGCCGCTGCAAATAGAAAGTCCAATCAGCGTAGGATCAATAAAAGCTGTGTTGATTGAGCACCAAGGCTTACTCCACAACCTTGGTAAATAGCCACTAAGGACACTTAGCTACCTCAATTCGATTGAAAAACTTCCTGATTTTTGCATGCTTAGTTGGTGCTCTTTTGTTAGGGTGGTTAAGCAAAGCGTATTTCGACCAGTCTTTTGCACCCGATTTCGCTGAGCGAACTGTACTTATTGAAGAGCAGATTCGAAAAATAGCGCAGCTTGCTACCGCCGAAGGGCGGTACGGGCAGATGTTCAACCATAAGGAAACGGGTTTTTTAGATTATCCCTCCTTCAATAAGAGTGTCATCATTGATGCGGATGCTCGGGTGGTCGTGGGATTTGACCTTGAAGGGATTCATATTGAAGCTGACACCAAAACTAAACGTCTGATTGTACACAACTGGCCTGCACCGATAGAGCTGGCTTACGAAGTTGATATGCGCTATTTTGACCTTGATCAAGGTCTTTTCAACTCATTCGAGAGCAAAGAACTCAATGATATTAAAGCTCGCATGGGAGAAAAGCTGCGCAACGAAATTGATTTTGAGACTCTAAATCAACAGAGTTACGAGCAAGCGGAGGATTTATTGGGCATAATTCACGGAAACTTGATGCTCTCAGGTTGGAAGTTAGAAGTCTCAAAGAGACCTGAAATTGAGTTTTCGGAGCTACCTGTCAACAAATAGTCTTTGTCAGATTTAGCTAGAGTGGTGATAAATAGCGTGATTAAGCAACTTTCCGCTAAATTGAGGCCCTTCCTCAAAATTAATGTCTAGTGTCAACAATCTCTACTTCATCCGGAAATGATCAAGGTGCCATTTTTGGCCACAAACCGGGACTCTTTGTTTTGTTCTTCACCGAAATGTGGGAACGTTTCAGTTACTATGGGATGCGCGTACTTTTTGTGCTTTTCCTAGTGACTGAAGCTTTTAATGAAGAAGCTTGGAACCGTGCAGATGCCCTCGCACTTTATGGTATCTATACTGGCCTCGTTTATTTCACTCCGATGATTGGAGGAATCTTAGCAGATAAGCTTCTAGGTTATAGAAAGGCTGTTTTACTTGGTGCATTGATCATGACGATTGGACACGCGGTCCTTGCATTCGAGACCGAGTTTTTCTGGTATACTGGCCTTGCATGCCTAATTATTGGAAACGGTCTTTTCAAACCGAATATCTCCTCAATCGTAGGTCAATTGTATTCAGCACACCCTGAACAGAAAGACGGTGCATACACTATTTTCTACATGGGTATCAACGCGGGAGCATTCCTTGGAATTCTACTTTGTAGCTACTACGGTGAGCAGTGGGGCTTCGGGTTTGGCTTTGGGTTAGCTGGAATTTTCATGCTAATCGGTATGATACAGTTCTTCTTCGCTCAGGATATTTTCGGGCGTATTGGCTTGGCTCCAAGTGATCCCAACTACTTAGCTGCTGAAGAAATGCCAACTAGTAGCTCTACTGAGACTAGCCGTCTTGATGATCAAATTATAGATACCGACCTCAAGAATGGCCGTGATAACCCAATTCAATCTTCTGATGATGCTTCGCGTGCAGTAAAGTGGGGTGTAATCGGTCTAGTGATCGGCTTGATCGTTTATTTCATCCTCAACTTCTTCGGAGAACCTCAAACTAGTTTCCTGCAAACGTTCAGTAAGGGTATTATGCCACCACTTATTATCGGTGCAGTGATTGCCTTTGTTGGCTGGATCGTGAGTGATTCAAGCCTGTCGAAGATTGAATCTGATCGAGTTTGGGTAATCATCGTGCTTAGCTTTTTTATCGTTTTCTTCTGGTGGGCATTTGAGCAAGCAGGTGGATCAATGACCATTTTTGCCAAAGACTACACAGATAGAAGCCTTACAGGCTCAGGAAAGTCTATTTTCCAAGTGGTCAATCTTATCCTGTCTGTTGTTCCGATGCTCGTACTGACCTATGTGCTTGGAAAGCTTTTCGCCATTACGTTCTCGCGATTCAGCTTGTCGAACATCGTTCTTGGCCTAGGATTTTTGGGCGTTTGGGGACTCATTGGCCTGATGCTCTATGAGCAGTTCAGCGCAGCCGAAGCAGAGGTTCCTGCTGGATGGTTCCAAATCTTCAATAGTCTCTTCATTATCTGTTTGGCTCCCGCGTTCAGTACGCTCTGGGAGAAGAAAATTAGCTGGCTAAACAGCGGGCCAATCAAGTTTGCTCTTGGCCTTACACTCTTGGGATTAGGCTTTGCAATCCTCGCTTTTGGTGCTTTAGGTATTCCTGAAGGGGCAAAAACGGCATCCGTAAGCATGTTTTGGCTCATTGCAGCTTATTTCTTCCATACGCTTGGAGAACTCTGTATTTCTCCAGTAGGCTTGAGTTATGTCTCGAAACTTGCTCCGGTCCGTATTGTAGGGCTCATGTTTGGAATCTTCTTCGTCGCAAACTTTATTGCCAACTTTGCAGCTGGACTAACAGGTAGTTACATCGAGCCGATTGCCGAGCAAATTGGCCTTAGTGGCTTCTTCTTAATCTTCGCTGCCGTGCCAATTGGAGCTGCAGTAGTTTTGGTTATCATCTCCGGATGGATGAAGCGAATGATGCACGGAATAGAGTAGTGCATAAACGACCAAAAGCCGCCTGAACCGAAACAAGGTGGCATTAAAAAAGGGGCGAACTCACACGAGTTCGCCCCTTTTTCGTCCTCACCCTTTGGCTTTTAAAAGCGACAAGGGTTGCAGGATAAGGATCCTAGCTTCAAGCTAATTCCTGATTAAGGTTGAGGGACCGTCTCAGACAAGAACCAACGGTCTTGCAGATCGCAATCGCGTACCAATGAGCGATCCATTTTAATAAACGTTGCACCAATAGTTTTCTCTACCCAATCGCTGAGAATAACGCTCTTTTTCGACTCGATCGCAGCCTTGCGAATCTTATCGTAATCTGTCTGTAGACTTGCTCTGTGTGGCTTACTGCGGCTTTCAAGCATAATTAGCTTGTACACCACTTCGCCTCCACCAGGCTGCTCGAACTTTACAGGAGCAGTAACATCTTCGATCTCTAAAGTGTCGATAGCGAGAAATACAAACGGGTCTAGGTCAGAAATTTCGAAAAAGGTGTTACCGGTCACTGGATTTGTGAGTCGACCACCATTACTGTAGCTCTGAGCTTTATCATTACCAAACTGACGTACAGCATCTCTAAAGGGAAGACTGTCAACTACGATCAAGCTTCGGATACTGTCTAAGTAGACCTCCGCTCTGTCTAAGTCCTCTTGGACAATCTTAGGCTTTATCAAGATGTGGCGACTCCGGATTCGGTTTCCTCGACGCTCTTGAAGCTCAATGAGGTGAAAACCAAACTGGGTTTCTACAACCTCGCTCACCTCTCCTACATCTAGTCGGTAAGCTGCTGCTTCAAAGTTAGGTACAAACGTTCCACGCGGAGCCCAGCCCAAATCACCTCCAGCGCGACCACTACCAGGATCTTCACTGTACTTACGAGCCATGTCTGCAAAATCCGCAGTTCCGTCAAGAATAGAAGTTCGTAAAGCCTCAACACGATCTAAAGCTTCCTGACGCTGGACATCATTGATGGTTGGTTTGATCATTAGTTCCCGAATCTCGACTTCACTACTGAAGTATGGAAGACTATCGGTCGGAATTTTTCCGAAGAAGGTTTTTACCTCTGCCGGTGTCATTCGCGCATTGGCAACGATATCTGCGCGCATACGCTCAGACAGTAGTTGATTGCGAAGGTCATCACGAAACGCAAGCTTGACTTCACTTACGGTTTGGCCATAGTACTCTTCGAACTGCTTGAGATCGCCATTCATCATTGTGAGAATCCGGTCAAAACGAGCATTAAGTCCCGCTTCAACTTCTTCCTCACTCACTTCAATACTATCTAGCTTAGATTGATTGACGAGTAGCTTGGCAGTGAGCAGTTGTTCAAGTACAAAACACTCTTCCTCTTGAGTAGGCTTCGTACCAGACTGGCTGGCCATTAGCGCAAGTTGTTCTTGATATTCACTAAGGAGAAGCAACTCACCCCCTACAGTGGCAATGACACGATCTATTACCTGCGGGCTCTGTGCAACAGAAACTAGAGAAAGACCTAGAAGGCTAAAGGCTAAAAAAATTGATTTACTGGTCATTTCCAATGTAGATTTTAACGCGATTTTGCGTTCGTGCGGCCTGATACAACTCTTCAGTGTACGCTCCTAGAAAAGTTGATTTTCGCTGCTCAAGTATGATTTTGCGTAATCTTTCGCGAACGTACGGCAAAGGAGTGACCTCGCCTTGCTTTACAAGCTCAATCACACGTAAATAGTACACATGTCCGTCACCTTTAGCAACGCTGCTACCTTTTTTTATGCTGCCTGAGCTTCCGTTTGGAAGTAAAGCTTCAATTTCAGCTGCAGAATACCATTTCTCACCATCCAGAAATGCCAAAGAGGAATACTCTTTAGCCATTTCAAGGCAGGTAGCCCATTGTTCTGGTTCTTCAAATCCTTTCCAGGCCTCTTCGAAGTTTTCCTTATCGGGTACCGGAGAAGGCATTTTGATAAGCATTGCGCGCAAGAGGTCTTGTTTTGCCGAAAGGCCAGCCTTTGAATTCTCGTAGGTCTGTAAGAGTTGATCTTGAGTAACTGCTGTATCAATTCGCTCAGAAGCAATACTAGTCTCGTACCTATCGCGAGCCAGTGAAGTGCGATACTGTTCTACGAGCCGCTCAATGTCAGGGCTTTCACCCAGTTGCGACAACGCTTCCTCAGAGACTGCAGCATCTCTCACCCAGCGGTCTACAAAATCTGATAGAATTTGCGTTGAATCCGCAATCGTCAATCCAGGAGGAACAACTCCCGCGATGTCACTAAGGTAAAGTTGCTGGCTACCTACTTCTGCAAGTAGCTGACCTCTAGTCATATCCCCCTTCAAGCGATCACAGCCAATTATAGAAACTAGACCGACAAAAAAGATGAATAGCTTAAAATGAGGGGGGATTACAAGCATTACTTTTTAACCAGTGATTCAAAAGCAGACTCATTCATTTTGACCTTGTAGGTTTTTTCAAGATCTGCAACCCACTCGCGTTCAAGCTGATCTTGATAATCTGCAATGACGTAGCCGCGGGCTTCAGATAGCTCTTTCGGCGCAGGAGCAACAACTTCCCTGATAACTCCAATCCGGGAAACCTTACGCTTACGATCTTGCTCAGCAAGGGTATGCGATCCTTTCTTCCACTTAATTTGGTCTATGCTCGGTTCACGACCTCGCTCCACTGTGCGCGTATGATGTGTGATGATATCCTTTTCACCTGTATTAAACTTAGCAAGGATCTCTTCAGTCGTACTCTTCTTGGCCATTTTTGCAATCTGAGGATAGTAGGTGTCTTCTTCGGAAATAGGCATGCTGTATACGTCCATTACAACTCGTTCTTTCCAAGTGTACTTCGAACGGTTCTGTGAGAAGAACTTCTCAAGACCAGTAGTATCCTGTCCAGCCTTGTCCCACACATTCTTTTTGGTGGCTTCAAAGAGAAGAATCCCTTCTTGATACTCACGCATTAAATTGTGGAAGTCAGCATTGTCTTTGTCTAGTCGAGATTCAGCATAGATAAACGTCTGATCTACAACGAAGTCCTGATATAGACTCCGAGCTGCTTGCTCAACGCTAGCGATGCCATCCATTCGTATGCGCTTGCTCGCATTTCGGCGCAGGTAATCCGTGAAGTCACTAAGCTTCACCTGACGGTCGTCTCCTTTGAAACTGAAGAGGGTCGCCTGATCTACTGGACCTGGCTTCCAGCGATAATTCATAAAGCTATCCGGGAGACTCTCTATGTACTTGTCAAGCAAGACTGTATTTTCTGTAAACTTGTACTCTCCCTTAAGGCGCTTAACCATTTCAACGCGGCCAATCTCGTAACGTGGAAGGCGCTTTACGCGTGTAACAAGCTCATTTTTGGCAGTACTCCAATCCGATGTAGCTCGCTTACTGATACGCTTAATGATGTGCCATCCAACTCGAGTCTCAATTGGTGCGCTGTATCCACCATCTGTATCTACACCGAAAGCCGCATCTTCAAATGAACGCTCATATCGATTAATACCGAAAAACCCAATGTATCCATTGCGTGGTGCCGAACGGCTGTCCTCACTTAGCGTCTTTGCCAACTCGTCGAAGTCTGCACCTGCATTTAGGGCTTTGTAGATACTATCAATGCGTGCTTTTGTCGCTGAGTCGTCGCCTTCCTTTGGTTTACGAATGAAAATGTGAGCTGCCTCAACTTCTCCTCTCGCTTCACGACGATCGAGGACCTTGATGATGTGGTAAGCTTTTTCACTGCGTACAATTCCTGATAGGTCTCCAGGCTTCGTCTCATAAATAGCATTTTCTAGGTTGTAAAGACCAGGAGGTAGAGGAGCCGTAATGTATCCTACTTCACCCCCGTTTCGGGGTGCTGAAGGATCCGTTGAGAAATCTCGAGCCACTTTGCCCCACATTACTCCTTCCTGAACTCTCTCGAGAGAAATCTTGGCTTTTTCGTAAGCGCTCAGTGTATCCTCTCCTGGTTTCTCAGGGAGATCAACCGCAATGTGCAACACATTTACGTCTTCTTTCATCCGATCGTATAGCTCACGCGCCATGGGTTCGGTTACTTCTTGATCTACGAGATAGCTATCGCTCAATTGTCGACGATAACCAGCCAATTCCTGCATCAATGCCGGCACAGTATCCAACCCCATATCATTGGCTTTGGCAACCTTAAGCTTAAACTTTACATAGAGGTCTAAATACTCTTGAAGGCTTTCACGGCTATAGTCTGCAGTGTCGCCATTCGTCTTGCTATAGATGTAGTCAAATTCTGAAACGTTGACAGGATTATCATCAACGCTAAACAGAATTTCATCTCCAGTTTGGGCAAAGGCGATCGAAGCAGTTGCTGTAACGGCAAGTAGAACTAAGTAAGCTTGTTTAAACATTCGTATTTGTCTTTGTCAATCCTTGTCAGCCAAGTCAAATTCTTCCTTAAGATTTGCACGTTCAGAAGGAGCTTTCAGATAAGTCTACACGTATGAATAGACGTTCTTTCTGCTCCTGAGGCTGACTATAAAGCGGCGCAAAATTACACCTTATTGTGTGTTGTCAAATTAATGGTAGTTAACACACCCTTTATCGGTAATAAACCCGCTGAACTCTTTGGCCAATACCCGTGAGAACTTCGTACGGAATCGTGTCAAGGACCTTCGCCAAATCTGTGATAGATTGGACGTTTCCAAAGACCTCGACCTCATCGCCGACCGCCATGTTTTTGGCTGTGCTCACATCAATCATACAAAAGTCCATACAGATAGATCCAACAGTAGGAAATCTTAATCCATTGATGGTCAGGGAGTATGCCCCATGTCCTGCCCCTCGCCGCAGGCCGTCCGCATATCCTATGTTGATGATCGCAATGGTCCGATCCACTTCCGCCTTTCCTCGTAGTCCGTATCCGACATAGGAACCGGCCTTGACTTTTTTGATCTGAACAACTTGGGCCAAGAGTCGATGTGCGGGTGAAAGCCCAGAGTCTTGAGGAGCGTTAACCCCGTATAATCCTATCCCTAAACGGACCATGTCATGCTGTAAATCAGGAAGTCGCAATGCTCCAGAGCTGTTGAGTAAGTGCATCATCGGTCGATATCCCAACACGTTCTCTATTTGATCCACCCCAAAAATGAGTCGTTCATTCTGCTTTCGCGAAAACCCGTCTCCATCCACCATGTCGCTTGCAATTAGATGAGAGAAAACACTAACGATGGTATACCCTCCCGATTTTAACGCGATTAGCAATTCGCTGAAATCACTCTGTTTTCGTTCCATCTCACCCTCATCAACAACAAAGCCTAGACGGTGCATGCCTGTGTCTAGTTTGAGATGAAGTTTAAGCGGACAACCTGATCTCTCTATGTCTTTCAAGAATGTGAGACTGGTCACTTCTGCCTCAAGGTCAAACTCAAGCATTCGGCCGAATTCAGCCCGTTGAGCATTGGCGACGATGATTGGAAGCGTCGTCCCTGCTTTGCGCAGTTCGACGCCCTCATCAACATTGGCCACAGCGAGGTAGTCAACACCTCTTTGCTCGAAAAA
>CALDTK010000212.1 GCA_937924035.1 uncultured Saprospiraceae bacterium
TCTTCTTAAACCAACAGCGACCGATGATGGGCGTGCTTTCAAGCTATTGGCGCTTGAGCGTGCTGGGATTACCCAAGCGCAAGTGGCAAGTTTGCAGAAGCGATATGCATTGACCGATCAGGATTTACTGTCGCTCTTGTCGATCAATACAAGAACGTTACAACGCCGTCGAAGTGCCAAACAGAGACTTACGATGAGCGAAGGTTCTAGCTTTTTAGAAGCTGCTCGTGTACTTGCTTTTGCCACAAGCGTTTTCGAAGAGGATGAGAAGGTGATCCGTTGGATCAAGCGTCCAAATCGTGCACTCAACAACGAAACTCCATTGGCGCTTTTGAGCACTTCCACGGGGAGGGGTTTGGTACATGATGTGATTGGCCGAATTGCGCACGGCGTGTTCGCCTAATGCCGTTCTCCGTCTACCGACTCAGTACTCCAGCCTACGGAGGTGATCTTTCTGGTCAAGGAAGCAGGCTATACGGCGGCCGTTGGAATGAGCGCGGGACACCTGCGCTTTACACGGCAACATCGGTATCTCTAGCGTTACTTGAGGTCCTCGTGCATGTTGGCGACTATGCAGATCTACCGAAGGAGTATACCGTCACGAAGATTGAAGTACTCCGCGAAATTGAAACCACAATTCCGGACTTTCCGATTTCGAAGGAGGCTTCCCAAAAGATAGGGCAAAAGCTTCTTCAAGATCCAACATGTCTTGGCTTTTGGGTACCATCGGTGGTGGTGCCGAGTGAGCGAAATTTGGTTTTGAACCCATCGTGTGCCGAATATCGTGATCTTGTTAACGTAAAGGAGACGTTTGTGCAGGTTGTGGATGGAAGGTTGGGTCGGTGAGAATTCAGTCTTAATTCGCATCAAACCTGATTTGCGAAGCTTCTTTTTTAAGGAGGTGGGAAGCGCATCGAGCTTTGGGAAGGAGTGAGTTTTCGTATAGTATTATAAAACCACAAGAAGTCCTAATTCTCAGGCTATTGCTTGAATATTTTACTAGTATAAAACTGATTCAGCTCATTTACAATTCGCAAATAGTACACTCCTGACGGGCTCATTGCAGGAATCGCGACAGAGTTGAATCTTGAATCCGCTGATTTACGAACTATAGTTTTTCCAAAACCATCTAAAATTTCAATACTAATTAAGCCCTCCAAAGGAGACTCGAAATATATTTCACCTGTAGTTGGGTTAGGATAAACGCTGTAGAGATTTTCGACATCGTGCAGATCGTCTGCAGAAGAGGTCATACTAAAGTTGAAAGCAACAACCGACAAAACATCACCATTGTCAAGCGCAGATTTTTTCAGAACATACACCTTCTCTCCAACCCTAAGCCAATCCTGTATTTGATCCCAATCAGAAAATATCCCGTTCGTAACATTAAATGTATCCGAATCGATATTATAAGAAGCAAATTCGAGTGAATAGCTAATACTATCTGCATACGTACGGATAGACCGCCCTAAAATAGTGTTATCAAGGTCATTTATTTCCTCTTGCTTAGCAAAATGAAGCGGAACAGATTTCTTCTCGCTTGTTTCATTCACTAAGTCAGCAACGAAGTACACCCGACTAGGACTCGACAGTAACACTTTATCGGAAAGAGGGAAATATTCTAGGCTCTTAGGTAACTCATAAACTCGGCTACTACCTAAATACCACTCGGACACTATCTCCCCGTCACTTTCACTCAAAAAAACCGACTGAGAGCTATGGCTATGGTAGAAAAAGTAACGCAAGTCCTTTAATACTACAAAATTATTGACCGAAAACACTTCCTCCCATTCAGGGTACATTTCAAAATTTTGCCTTGACAAAATCAAACCAGTAACTGGATCCACTATAAACATATACGAACCATCTACGCATGCCAAGAAGATATGGAGATTTCCATATTGATCACTTTGAATAACATCATTTGGACCGGACAAATTGGGTAAAGAGTCTAAAAATACACTCAACTTAATATTCCCTCTGTGATTATAAATTTCTATAAAGTATGCGTCTCGATAACCATCATCAGTACTTGCTAAAAAAGCGATATCTCCATTGGGTAACGTTTCGCATCTTAATGTATTCTTATTAGTACCTGTATCATCGAGCGTATCCCTGCTAACCAGCACTCCATTCCCATCTAATTTGTGCGAAACGAATACAGTGCTACCCGACTGAACACCATCAGGCAACTCAGTCAATACTCCAATTGAATCCCCGTTTATGCTAAATAGTTTTGCACGAATAGCTTGATGGACTTCAGAACTACTTTTATAGTCTACAAGGGAAATAGTCTCTCCCGTGGAACTTAGCGTATAAATCCCGTATTCTGAATGTGTACCATACTGCCGATATCCAGTAAAACAACTACGGCCATTCCATGAAAAAAATGCTGCTCTATCCAAGACTGGCAAAAATTGCCTTCTATAAAATTGCCGTCCTGACAATAGATTGGAACTACCCGAAATAAAGTTTCCGTCAGGCCGACATACCCTGCTACGGACTTCTTCCCGTAAAGAGTAGCTTACAACCAAGGAGCTATCAGCAGATTCTTCTATTCTTAGATTAGTGGAATAATAAGGGAGAAGATTCCAACTCTGCTGCTCCCATCCTAAGCCAGAATCAATCAACAATATTTCACCACTTGAATCAAAATCATACCCGGATGCATATGCTTTCCCGTTTTCTCGATAAAAGCTAAATGGATGTAGAAAATTCCCTTCAATCGAATCTTTAGAAATCAACTCACCTGTCAGTTCTTCTCTTGCAAGTAACAAATTTGCTTGACTAAATTCAATAATGGAACCGTTAGTTACCTCGAGTATTTTCGGAGGCGAAAATCTATTGACGTGCGGACTTACCTTTTTCCAAACAAGTTGTAGGTTCCCATCATACTTCGAAGTTACATATCCATCATAATTTCTTTCTGGTGTTAACGTATATCCTGAAAGAACAATTCCTCCCGAAGGTGATCCCATAGCGGAAATAAACTTTTCTGCCCTCCCTACATCAATCGTTTTTTCATGAACAAGAGTAAAGTTTGAGTCTAACACGACATAACTCACTGAGTGATTAATATCATTCCTGTAGTTATCTCCATATGAAAAACTAATCAAGCTAACTTGACCTGTGGCCTCATCGAATGAAGCTGACTTAAGTTCTGTATGACTGGCGCGGCTATCCTCAAATCTAAAATCAGCTATAATAGAGCCCGTCGTGTCGATTCTTCTGACAAAAGAAGACCTTCCAACTAAGCCATCCTCGACATCTTGAGTGCCTGCAATGATCAGATCGTACTCGCCAATCTCGAATCCTTCTAAAATTGACATGGATTCTAACGGTGCAAAGACCTCAGTCTCGTAAATTAATTGAGACCAAGCAGATTGTACTACCACTAGCAGTAATCCAAGAAGTAATAGGAATGTGATATTTAAGTTTTTCATAACTTTTCTTTGGAATCTCCTCACAATATGAGCAGGTGAAGTAAGACAAAACCGATGATAAATAATAAATCTTCTGCCGTGTTGCTTCAAACATCGGTTTCGTATTGTAGACCGTTAACTTAATTCACAATCTCGAAAACTCTCCAGTATCTACAAACCTAACTCTCCATCCTCAACACCCCTACCTCCAAGTTGCCACTGAACACCAAGGCTTAAACGCAGGGGGAGATAGCTACCTGAGAAACTGTTAAAGAAAAAAGAACTTCCTTCTGCTTGTAAAAAGCGATCCGTAAACATTTGTGATGCAGTAGCAACAGCATGGAGGCGATTTGTTAGTACAAGGTCACAGCTCAATTCACCAGCCAGTTGAAAATCAGCAGTTTGCGCGCCAGAGGTATTGGTAGCGCGGCTTACGACTGTTGCACAAACGCCTTCAGGAGCATCTGGATGATTTGGCACATTAAATTCATAATTAATGAATTCGTAAGTACTTCTCAATGGAGTAATGACCGTCGCTCCTAAAGAAACTCCGAACTTATTCGGTAAGATCTCATATCGAAGCGCGAGCGGCACTTCCAATAAAAGATTAGAATAAACTGGGATAAAGCTCATTTGGTCTTCAAAATCATTGAAGCCTTCGTAAACGGTGACACAGTTTGAAGGGTTGACACCACCCCCATTGGAGGTGGAATTTGCCACAACTCCAAGCGTATCAGATGAGGAGGTTATCGTTCTAAAGGAGTTATCAAAGTTGTTATCGATTTTGAATCTTTCGAATCGAAGTCCTAGTCCTGTCCTAACGGACAACCTATCCCCGATGGCTATTTGCATTACACCACGTAGACCCGCACCAAAGCTTTGTTCAACCTTTGTAGTTGTAGATCTTTCAAAGGTGCTAGTTGTTCTTATTCGATAGGCAGAATCAGCGCTTAAAGGCCTAATGCTTGTGAAGCTGGATTCTGAGACTTCCGTTTTTGTGCGTTGGCTTCCTAAGAGAAAATCCCCACTCGGTTCGAGGTAGAATTTGACATTTTCCTGCGCTTGGACTATCGAAGCGCTTGCAAACAATAGACTTAGGTAAAGAAAAAATTTAAAACAAATATTGATGTTCATCGCAATAGTTTGGTAATACTGATATCAAAATCAACCCGTAGAGACAAGTCTATCTAATTAATAGACGAATTTATGAGATTTCCCTTTACTTATTATTTGAATAGATCTTGACTCCCTATTGAGTCAAGATCTATTCATTTATTACCTGAACGTTAACCTAGCGCCCTTCTTCGTCTTCTATCTCTTCTTCGTCGGATACAATATCATCCATGTCAATTTCAGCCATCTCTTCGAAGTGGCAAGTCTTCACCTTGTGAAAAGCCATAAGTGCAACTTGACGATTTGCTCGTCTTAGCATCTTCTCTGCGGACTTACCTAGCATTTTAGATTCCTTTTGTGCCTCACAAAGCGCAATAACTTGCTCATACCGATCGAGATAGTACATAATCTGAATGAGGTTATTGAAAGCGGCTCGTTTTAAAGTTTTACCTTTTTTGTCACTATCAGCGATGTTTTCAACTTGACTGTTAAAATACGCGATGATCGGATCAAATTTTTTCTGATAATCTGAAATAGACTTATTGTATCGGAATCCCTTAAAGAGCGTCACTGCTGCTTTCTCAGCGTTGTTCCACATCTCAAATTCAGGATGCTTTTCTGACTTCATTTCTCGCAAGAAAACGGTAAAATTTGTAGGACTATACCCGTATTGAGAATTGAGTGTGTTGATGGCACTGTTGTAGACCCGCTCAGGATAGCCATCTCGAAAGTCATACAGTTTGCTAATCTGATTTTCTCTGTAATCTTTATACGCAGCGGTTATTGATCTATGCGAACGTGATTTAACAGTCGTGCTTATATCTAGACTTCTTCTTTCCGCAAGTGGCATGGCTGTACCATCCAGTCCAGAGTCTTCGCCCTCATTACTTTCTCCTTCATCATCTGAGGCATCTTCAGCTGAAAGGAACGGATTTGCTGCAGCCTCTTCTTTTTCAGCTTTCTTTTTCTCTTCTTCTTTTTTCTTAGACTTTGAATTCCTTCTTTCATATTTGAAGGTTTCACTTTGACCATAAGTATACAGCGTACCTCTACCGGTAGCTGATCCCGTGTACACGTACTCTGTCCAAGTTTCAGTCACGTTGCCATCCTTATCTTTCTTGGTTTTCTTAGAGCTAGATCGTTTGGCAGGGTCAATGCGAAACCCATAGATACTGACCATCGCTTCTATCTTAGGACTGTTCTCATCATAGGTCCATCCATAAATTCCTTGGGTAGGATCACCTACATTTTCTGAGTAAATTCCTTTGGTGTAAATCGCGTATGTGCGATCTTCAGGGCTTACATAATTGGTTGGAAGTTTAATTTTCTGAACTTTAGACCTGACGCTTTTGAACTTCGCTTTTTGGGCGAACATTACATTGACACAAAGGACACAAAAGAGGAGAAGTAGGCTGTTTTTCATAATATCTGAATTATTCTATGGTGAGCATCGAACATAGAATTTTTTATTGGCAGAATTAGGGTAGGTTGAAAAATTGCTACAAACTTGAACTCTTTTAGCTTGCCCCATCAATTACAGTAATTTGACCTCAAGGCCACAGCCTTCTGTACCTTTGTCCTGTGTCACTCGCATCTACCCTCTGGAAATACGTGAAGCCCCACAAAGGCCTTGCAATTATCAACGTGCTCTGTAACCTTGGGATGGTCGTCTTCAGCGTGGCAAGTATTCCAGCATTGATACCCTTCTTACAGATTCTGTTTGGACTCGAAGAACTGACAACTGAAGCGCCTCCTCTCGCATGGAACCTCGGATCCCTCAAAGCAAACTTCTACTTCTGGCTTAGTGAGATCATCCGGACCGAAGGTTATAACAATGCACTGATCTACATGTGCCTTGGAATCATACTGGTCTTCTTTGGTAAGAATCTGTTCAGGTATTTATCTACGGCAACGATGGCTCCACTTCGCTCAAATGTTGTGCGGGACTTACGCCAGGATCTATTCAAGCACGTTGTCCAACTGCCGATCGGCTACTTCTCATCCTCAAAAAGAGGTGATCTCATTTCACGATTTACCGGCGATGTGCAGGAAGTCGAAAATTCAGTTCTTAATTCAGTTCAGGCGCTCATTCAAAATCCGCTGCTCATTTTCGGTGCTTTGATTGTCATGCTATTCATCAGCCCAAAGCTCACGTTGTTTACCATAGTGCTCCTAGGCGTCACTGGTTTTATCATTGGTGGCATTAGCCGCAGACTCAAAAAGCAATCAGGAGAGGTGCAAGCGGCTCTTGGTGACATGACCAGTCAAATCGATGAGGCCATTGGTGGTCTTCGTGTGGTAAAAGCATTTGGAGCAGAAGACTATGTTGCCGACCGTTTTGGCGAAAGCAACAAAAACTACCGTGACACGCTCGTTAAATTACTGAGGCGTCGAGACCTTTCGGGGCCGCTGAGTGAGTTTTTGGGCATAGGTGTCGTGACCGTACTCATCTATTTTGGATTTCAACAGATTCAAGCAGGTGCGATTGATGTAGCTGTGTTTCTCGCGTTCATTTACGCGTTCTTCTCGACCATACAGCCGAGCAAGCAATTTTCGAATGCCTTCTACTCGCTTCAGCGTGGCCGAGCGGCCATGGATAGAGTACAAGAAGTAATGAATACTGCCAATCCAGTCGTCGATGCTTCAGGTACCCAATCTGTCGACGCACTGCAGCGAGAATTGACTTTTGAGAACGTGAGCTTTCAATATGACAACGCCGATGTTCCTGCACTCGACGGAGTGTCTTTATCGCTTCCTGTAGGGAAAGTCGTTGCTTTAGTTGGAGCGAGCGGTGCAGGAAAGAGTACACTTGCGGATCTTATCCCACGATTCTATGACGTTGATAGCGGATCGATTTCCTTGGATGGTACAGACATCCGGAAACTAAAGCTTATTGACTTGCGAAACCTCATTGGGGTTGTGAGTCAAGATGTTGTACTCTTTCACGACACTATTCGAGCGAACATCGTCTTTGGAGCAGAAAACGCGACTGATGCGCAGGTTGAAGAGGCGTCACGTTTGGCCAACGCACACGACTTCATATCGGAGCAACCTCAAGGCTATGCAACGGTAATCGGTGATCGAGGTGCAAGATTAAGTGGTGGGCAGCGCCAACGCATCACGCTAGCACGCGCGATCTTACAAAACCGACCGATCATGATTCTCGATGAAGCGACCAGCGCCCTGGACGCAGAAAGTGAGAAGCTGGTCCAGAGTGCGCTATTCCGCTTAATGGAAGGTCGCACAAGCCTAGTCATTGCACACCGCATGGCAACCATTCAAGAAGCTGATGAAATATTGGTCATGGAGCGAGGCAAGGTGATCGAAAGAGGCGACCACGCCACACTACTTGAAAAGGGCGGCACCTATGCTCGACTCATAGAACTTCAGTCTGCCGATAGGCCTTAAAACATGCCTTTCTTTTCGTCGGGTAGTAGAATTAGCTGAGAAATGACACCCAGCTACCTAATTTGAGGTATATAACCCGACCTATTAACCTTTTGATCAGCTTCGCTTACCGTATAAACTACTACTTTTACTAGGTAATAAGGAGTACATCCTTTTATGCATACCTCAAACAGCCAACACATGCTACGTATTTTTACACTCGGGTTCGCGATGGCCTTTACCTCGCTTTCGCTTTCTGCTCAGATTACTCTTGGTCCTGACTGGCTTATGGAGCCAGGCTTTATGATGACCCTTTTTACGGATGTAAACTATGATGATCCTCAAGGAAACATCGCAAAGATTGGTGCAAACCAGACTTGGGATTTTAGCCAGAACTTAGACATGAACGATACCACCATGGTGGAAGCCAGAATGGCAAGTATGGGATTGGCATCAGATACCTTTCCTACCGCAGATCTAGTGTTCACTACAGAACAAGAAGCTGGATTCGTTAGCGCAACAAGCGAAGTTTATCTTAGACGTGATGGTAATGATCTAAACATCATTGGAATTGCAGACGCCGACGCAGTACTTCCTGCATTTCGCTTGACGGACCCCCTTCTTTTCCAGTCCTCGCCTATAACATATCAAAGCACAACGACTGACCAAACACGTCTGCGTCTCACTTTTCCTCCAGATATCCTAACCTTGATTACTGGTGACTCAACCTTCAACAACTTTATTGATAGCGTTGGAGTGAGTATAGGACAAGATATCGAGACAGAAGTAGACAGCTGGGGAACAATTTCTCTAAATGGAGAGAGCTACGATGCGCTTCGAATTCGTAGCGTCACCGAAGCTTTTCAGGACATTGAGGTGAAAGTTGGTTTCCTTGGCTGGGTGCCGATTACTTCTCAAATTCCTGGAATCGATAGTACAATCGACTTCAATAGTCAACAAACTGAGAGTTATTCTTGGGTTGTAGCTGACTTCCCGTACCCGATCATGCAAGTTACCGTTGACAGCAACGGTCAGGCAGCTAGTGCTACTTATCGTGCCGATCCTGCATTGAGCACCAGAGAGCGCACTTCTCAAGTAGGCATGACTGCATTCTCTCAAAACAACGTACTCGACATTAGCTTGAAGAGTGATGAGCTCAGCGGCCAAGGACAAATCCGAGTATATGGAGCAAATGGTGCCGTCCTAGAACAAAAAAATGTTCAGCTTCGTGAAGATAGAATCGAATTCAATACTGCGGCATGGCCGACTGGTATTCAGCTAATTACAGCTTGGTCAGAAGGAAGACTGGTTGGTTCTCAGAAAGTTTTTGTCCAGTAGGGGAACTAATCTTTGTCTTTTCCTCTTGTACACATTATACGAAGGAAAATAGCACCTCCTAAAATCAGAAAAGCCTGATGATTGCAAATGCATTCATCAGGCTTTTTTCGTTACCAGCTCATTGTCTATCCTTCCCTACTCTTTCAGTCTGGTATCAATCGTGATGGTGACAGGTCCATCGTTCACAAGACTGACTTTCATATCCGCACCGAATACTCCTGTAGCTACTGGCGTATCGGTTTGAGCAGCGAGTGCCTTTACAAAAGACTCATATAAAGGAATAGCCTCCTCCGGGCGAGCACTCCTGATATAGCTTGGTCGTTTCCCTTTTCTCGTAGACGCCAATAGGGTGAACTGGCTAATCACCAAACACTGACCACCAACATCTGCCAGGTCAAGATTCATCAAGCCTTCTTCGTCTGAAAAGATTCGAAGGCCGGCAATCTTCCTAACGAGCCATTCAAGTTCTTCTATTGTATCTCCGACTTCGACTCCTAGCAAAATAAGGAGCCCTTTGTCTATAGCACCCGTTGGTACACCATCTGAAAGGACGGAGGCGGATGTCACACGTTGAAGGATTGCACGCATAAGGTGTTCTGGATTTCAATTTCAGACTTGGCTGACAAATATCTCGGCTAGTTCATGAAAGAAGTATACATCCAGACCAGCTTTTCTTGCTCACGGATGTAGTCGCTCATCAATGCATTTGTACCCTCATCGTTGGCTTCTGCCGAGAGGTCTAATAGTTCACGCTGCAGGATAATCAAGGTTTTTAAGGAATTTAAAATCCTTGAGACTGCATCGTTACCATCTGCCACCTTCGGGCTTTCCTTGATAGCTGCTGTTTTGGCGTAAGCTGAATAGGTGTGCTCAGGAGTGAATCCTAGTGTAAGAATACGCTCAGCAACCTCATCGACTTTGATGAGAAGATCGTTGTACAATTCCTCAAATTTCAAGTGTAACTCAAAGAACTTCTTGCCTTTAATATTCCAGTGGTAACCGCGCGTATTTTGATAGAACATCGAGTAATTCGCCAGAAGAGTGTTCAGTTTGCTTGCTAGCTTCTTTGCTTGCTTTGGATCGAGACCGATTGCATTTGTAGTTGCCATGAGTAACATGTGTTATTTACCATAGTAACACGCGATTACTAAGGGAGTTCCGCTACTTTGCGGCTAGATGTTGCTGATACTCATCACCCTTACTGTGCTAATTGCATCAACTCTGAACCTGTGGTTTTACCTGGGTCCAGCAACACACCTCATTGACCATTTTGTAGATCCTCCATCAAACAAGGTTTCACAAAAAAGTAAAGTAGATGTGCTCATTGCTGCTCGCAATGAAGTCAAGAACTTAAGTCAGTTTTTGCCAGCAGTTCTAAAGCAAGATTACCCAAAGCTTCAAGTCATCGTTGTCAACGACGATAGTTCAGATGGCACACATGAGTTGTTGCAGCAAATATCAGAAGCACATCCTCGGCTTCAAGTTGTCTCAGCTTTCGCCAAAACCACACCTGGAAAAAAGTCAGCATTAGCTAAGGCAATAGCGACTAGTAAATCAGATTGGATACTAGCTACAGATGCCGATTGCGAGCCAGCATCTTCCAACTGGGCCAAACACATGCTTGAGGTGGCTCACGTAGATACAGAGATCGTCCTGGGATACAGTCCATACCGCAAGCAGGACGGGTGGCTTAATCGATGGATTCGCTTTGAAGCGCTCTATACTGCAGCACAATACCTGAGCGCAGCATTAGTAGGGAGACCTTATATGGGTGTAGGTCGCAACATGCTTTACAGTAAAGCGCTTTTCAAGCGCGTAGGAGGATTTACCTCACATGCACACTTAGCTGGAGGAGATGACGACCTTCTTGTGAACCAAGGAGCAACCTCGAACAACACACGTATATGTGTTGATGCAGAAGCTTGGGTCTATTCGCAACCACACAATACTTGGGGTAATTACCTGCGTCAAAAAACACGTCACCTTTCAGTGAGCACCTCTTATAAAAAGAGAGATCAAGTGTGGCTCGGATTATTAGCGGCGTCACACGTTGCACACTTCATTGGTCTGATTGTTCTTGGCTTTATGGGGCTGTGGGTGGAAGCACTCCTTATATATGGTCTACGCCTGGCAGCAATCTGGTGGAGAATGGGCAACATCGCCAAAGAACTAGGTGAAGGAGATCTGGTTCCAATTCTTCCTTTACTAGATATAGGACTATTTATCTATTACGTGCGCTTTTCGATAACTGCACTCTTTCCGACGAGCGGAAAAAAGACCTGGTAGTTTAAAATGCAGCCAAAAAAGTGTCCTTAAAACACGTGAGAACCTCGAAAGCGGCTAAAAGCTTCGCGTGCAAAAAGAGCCTATTACCGTTTAGCCGTCAAAATTGACCGTTCCCTCAATGCCGTTTCTGGCGAGGTTTCATTTTCATCGACCGTTCCCTCATTGCTTGGTACCGCACCCGTAATAAGAAGTACCACAACGGCACCGAAGTCCACCTAACGGGCTCTTATACATAAAGTTACGCATCCTATAACTCTACCTTGCGTCCAGAACGAAAGAGGTAAAAAGTTACACCAATTGTTCTAAAAAACGTCGGCTTTGAAATCGACAACACAAACGCAAACCAGCACTACTAACACTACAATACCCCCTCACCATGACTATGATTCCTAATCCTCGCCTTTCTGATCGAGCAAAACAAGATTATGTACTCGTTGTAAAAGCCATCGATGGCGCTCAAGATGCTTATGCAAGCTTAATGGGCCGTTATAGAGGTGCAATTCACCAGATGATGTATAAGATGGTGAGCAACACAGAGGATGCAAGCGATTTAACACAAGAAGCATTTACGAAGGCGTTTAATAAGCTTCCTAGTTATGAGCCGAGGTATGCTTTCTCAACCTGGTTATTCAAAATCGCGACCAATAACTGCATTGACCACATCCGTAAAAAGCGTTTAGTTACGCTTTCAATTGATGAGACAATCAAGGAAGATTCAAACCAGCAATTCAGCTTCAATATTCGTTCTTCTGCACCTGATCCTGAGCAGCGCCTCATGAAGGACCAACGTCTTAAGATGATGCGTGCACTCATTGGACAGCTTTCTACAAAGTACCGTCAGATGATTGAAATGCGCTTTTTTCAGGAGCTCAGCTACGATGAGATCGCTACAGAACTCAATATTCCTCTTGGAACGGTAAAAGCTCAGCTTTTCCGTGCTAAAGAAATGCTTCACAACGAACTTAAAAATCCCGCTGCCCTTAGCTACCTCGAGCACAATGTCCGTGTAGCAAAGAGATAAGGCGCGCGTAAAAGCGAACCGTTCAGGTCTTCGGATTCAGGTAGTGTAAGGGCTACCTATGGAATACTGAAAGATTAGTTGCCTAGATAAAGTTGACCTGACGGATCTTATAAAAATTGCCCAGCGACGAAAGTCGTTGGGCTTTTTTAGTTTATCAATTACCCTAGCCTTTATGTGGTTTCTTGTACTAGGAAGTAATCCTATTCAAGCCTTCTTCCAACTCAGTTGCATCAACACAAGAATATACAATCCTTAGCCATCCAGCTACAGCGTGGCCAAAACCTCCTGGAGCTGTAAGCAGCACTTTTTGATTATCAAACAGTTTGCTCCAGTACTCTTCGTCTGTGGTTGTATCATGCCCTTCATTCAACCTTGCCCAAACGAAAAGTGATCCTCTTGCTGGGAAATACTGGATGTTCTTTCCCTTGAGTTCTTCAATCACTTTTACGTAGCTCTGCGTGAGGCGTTGTTGGTTGGTTTTGGCGAAAGCTGTAACCCACTCGTGGTTGGACAACAGTTCGCTCAACAGCCACTGCGTGTGGTTACTTACCAAAGAAGGTGCTCCATAGTTGCCCAAAGCCTCCAGCAAATTATCGTTACGCGTGTACATCGCCCCTACTCGTAACCCCGAAAGGCCAAAGTCCTTCGAAAACGAATACCACCAGTGGAGGTAAGAACTTTTACGTCGTTCGACCTCATGTAGAAAAGAATAAAACCTTGCTGGCTTCTCGCCAAAATCTGCGGCTAGACGGGGATCAGTGAAGTCTATCTGCGAAAGCGCATACAACTCGTTGATGCAAAGGTGAACCTCATGCTTAATGCACCAGTCGGCGACCTCTATCAGTTGTTGCTGGCTATAGATTACTCCGGTTGGATTGTCGGGTTGAGTCAATACGAGCAGCTTCAAACGATTGCCATTTGCGTCTATCTCTGCTAGCGATCTATCTAAATCTTGGATAGACAGCGGATGCTGGCCTGGAGTGCTTTTCCAATCTGCTTCGGGTAAAATATCGTAGCGCTTAACCTTGGCCTTATTGCCTACGTCTTGCGCATACACAGGATAACAAGGGGCAGGAAAGGCTGCGACATCTCCTTCATCGCAAAGGAGCAGGGCCGTAAGTTCAACAATGCCTGTCGCACCACTCGAAATAGCAAAATGCTCCTCACTTAAGTTTTGGGCGTTTCGTCCTCCAATGGTTGTAAGGTGCCTTTCGGCAAAACGAGCAAGGCTTTCTCGAAATGGTGGCGCGCCAAGTACCGCAGTGTATTTAGAGACCCACTGTGGGATTGGTTGCTGGGCAATTTCCTGCAATTTGGTCCTCATCTCTTTCCACGACAATACGTTTTCAGCGATACAAAGGCTTATGGCTCCTTCAGGGTTTTCAATGGCATCGAAAGGGTCGTTTTCTGCTATTGCAAATTTTTCAAAATCGGCACGTAAAGGTTTACCTATTAAAGAGGCACCACGATTTGAGAGGGAGGACCCCATGTACTTTAGTATTTAGTGCTTGCTTTCGCTAGCGTTTTAGCCATTATAGCTGTACCGAAGTTTGTCCAAGCGTAACTTCAACGCATCAACCGCTTCTGAGGTTTGGCGTTGGTTT
>CALDTK010000213.1 GCA_937924035.1 uncultured Saprospiraceae bacterium
CCCCTTAGCAAGCGGTTGCCGCCAATTCGATACAGCTCGTTGCGCAAGGGCGTTTGCGTTCCTGCCAAAATGGCTCCGCGCACTTGCGTTACAAAGGTGCCTCGTTTGCCCAGTGGGGTGAAATAAGACACATCCAACGCACCGCGATACTGCCCAGTTTGACCGCCAATGCTATCTGCTTGCGTTTGGAGAGACTCGTCTAATTCACGGATAGCTCCAGGAACCGTAACACTGCGGAGAGAGGCCGCTCCTTCAGTGGTGAGGTGCCACCCTTTTCGGGTGTCAAATACATCGTCTCGCTTATCGATGCGCAGACGCATACCAAAGCCATTACGCGTAGCATCGAGTACCTCTGGAAGCTGTAACCGCTGCTGTACCAAAGAAGTGTCAAACCCAAGAACTTGTGCCTGACCGCCTTCATAAAATAGCTCATAGCTGCTTCCACCACCCAAAGAGTAGGTCCCTCCAACTTCATAGTTGATGCGTAACCAATCATTCATTTGGCGATACAATCCGAACGTGGCGCGTACACCAAACGGACTCTCAAACAAGTACGGATACGCACCTTCCATGGAGAGCTCGGTAGACTCTGGTTGCAGGCGTTCAAAGTTGAAGAAGAGGCGCTCACCTTTACGAAGTGCATTTTCCAATTCAAGCGTGATATCTCCCGTCAAAAGGAGCTGGCCATTGTTTGCATCACTGTTTGGAAGAAAACCAAGCAAGAAATCAAAACGACTGGTTTTGCGAGGTTTTGCATCGAGATACACGAAGGCCTGGGCGGACTCAAAAACAACAACTGGCGGACGTTTTAATTCCACAAAACGTAGACCTCGCAGCCGTTGCTCTACTTGAGCAATCTCGGTGCTCTTATAACTGCGACCAGGTTCCAGCTGGAGGTAGCGCTCCAAATAACTTGTGCTTACCGGCTCTTCTTCATCAGGATTCACGTACCGAATTCCCCCGTAGGTTATGCGCGGTCCACTCCAGGTTATGGTACGTCCACTTAGTGAGCCATCTTGTACCCTAAGTGAGTCGTAGCGCAACCGAGCAAAAGGATATCCTTCTTTCGCACTGCTTTTGAGGTATTTCTCAGGTTGTACTTGTAAGTCACTAACTCTGGTAGGACGATCGAGTGTATCCTGTCGCCCGACGCCATAGAAGTTTTTTTCGTTTACGGACTGTGTCCAAGAACCGATATCATATCGCTCTCCTTGGTGCACATTTAGTCTAAGAATTTCACCTTCGCGCACGATGCTATCTACGCTTGTCTCCAAAAAACCGTCGGCACGTAGTTGCTGCACACAACTTGCAAGCAGGCTATCGAGATGCTGCAAAGGAGTCTCCTCGAGACAACGCTCGAAGTCTGGTGAACCCTCAACTTGAAAGTCTGATTGTGCGCAAACCGTTGTTGCCTTCCCCAACATGAGGTAAGCAGCAAGTAGAATCATGAAATGAGTTGGCAGACGCACGTTGAGTAAACGTACAACAGTCTCGGCTCGTTGCGCGCTACCTTCGCGCTGTGCCCGGCCTATACATTCATATCCCGTTTTGCCGAAAGGCCTGTAATTATTGCAACTTCCACTTCTCGACGTCTAAGCAAGGGCATCAAGAAATGGTCGATGCGATTGTGAGTGAACTCCGTTTACGCAACGATGAGATGCCTGCCGGGCCGTGGACTAGCATCTATTTTGGAGGAGGTACGCCGAGTCTGCTTTCGCCAAAACAAGTGATGCAAATCCTCGATGCTGCGACTGAATTGCGGCCTTTGGTTGAGGAGGCTGAGATTACGTTGGAGGCTAATCCGGATGATTTGACGGAGGAGGTTTTGTCCGCTTTCGCTAAAACCCCGACCAATCGTTTAAGCATAGGCATCCAGAGTTTTCACGAAAGTGACCTTGTCTATATGAACCGTGCGCACGATGCGGCCCAAGCGATGGCCTGTATTCCTGCTGCCCAAGTGGCGGGCTTTGACAACCTGACGATCGACATGATCTACGGTACCCCAGGAATGAGCGATGAAGCTTGGCGCCAAAACCTGCAACAGGCTATCTCCTTCGGGACACCGCACATCAGTTCGTATGCATTGACTGTCGAACCAAAAACGGCACTTGCTCACCAGATCAAAACTGGAAAAAGTAAACCTGTCGATGAAACTCAATCTGCACGTCAGATGGAGATCCTCATCGATACCTTGGAAGCTGCCGGCTATGGACATTACGAGATCAGCAATTTTGCCAAGCCCGGCTGGCGAGCGAAGCACAACAGCAATTATTGGTTGGGCGAGGCGTACTTAGGTGTCGGTCCGAGTGCCCACAGTTTTGACGGAAGTCGCACCCGCAGTTGGAATGTGGCGAATAATGCACTTTATGTTAAAGCGATCACCTTGGGCGATTTACCTATCGATCGTGAACTGTTGTCAGAGCAAGACCGCTATAATGAGTTAGTACTCACTCGCTTGCGCACTACCTGGGGCGTTAAACTTACAGAGGTGGAGGAGCTTGGATTTGAAGGGCACTTTTTGAAAGAAGTCAATCCGTTTTTAGCGCAAGGTTTAGTTGAATTAAATGACAACACCTATCGCTTAACGCGCGCCGGCAAGTTGCTTGCCGATGGGTTGAGTGGGGAGTTGTTTGTGGTATGAGGCAGCTGGCTTCCGCTTTCCGAAGCGGGCTGGCGGTACCGTCATACCGAGCCGACGGCCTGACGAAGTCGGCCTGACTGGTGTGGGTATCTGCCATGTCAATAGATGACTTCTTCTGCATTTACCGCCGTGATAAATCCCAGCCTACCCATTCAACTCCATCAGCTTCTCGATTTCGTTCAGGGCAGGCTCTTCGCGAGCTGCTTTGATATAGATCCTCCCTCTTCGCAATGCTCAGGGGGGCCAGCCATGTCACGCTGATTGCTAACGCGGCTATCATTCGAGACGCGAGTGAAATGTTTGATTGCAATGAAAGCTAAAACACTCGCTCGGTCCGTGACTGAACCTATCGAGTCA
The DNA here is from genome assembly GCA_937924035.1 of uncultured Saprospiraceae bacterium. Lineage (GTDB taxonomy): Bacteria > Bacteroidota > Bacteroidia > Chitinophagales > Saprospiraceae > CALDTK01. The sequence continues at coordinate 2,999 of CALDTK010000213.1, forward strand.
TCGATATAGTCTCAAGCCAGATTCGACAAGTCTTTCCAAAGTTGCTTATCCCTAACAACCAGCATATATTTGTCTACCAATACACGTAGAGAGTCCATCGATCTATTTAATGGTTATGATAAAAACTATCCTTTTCCTTGCCCTTCTTTCAATATCCACTTTACTCCACGCTCAAGTTGACTCCACAAAGAAGACGTCAACTGAACGGGCAGCTTTGACCTTAGGCGTATTAAACGGTGGAGGCTCGTTAGTGGGTTTAGATCTTGAAGTCTTATTGTCCAAAACATTTGGAATCCAAGCTGGAGCCGGCATCAAAGGCTACGGCGCTGGTATGAATTTCCACTTCAAACCAACCATTAGGAGTTCATTTATGTCCCTACAATATTGGCACCAAGGCCTTGGTGATACGTATGTACAAAGTTTGATAGGGCCAAATTTTGTGTATCGAGGTAAGAAGTGGTTTACGTTTCAAATTGGAGCAGGTTATATCTTAGACGAAGGTCCTGAAGCTCCCCTATCCAGGAATGACACTCCTATTATTTTGATGTACTCTATTGGAATTTACGGTCCGTTTTAGCCAGTGACCTCCGCATTCAGTAAAGTACAGGATGGATTCGTCGTGCCGAGCCGACGGACTGGCTAAGACCGCGTGACTGGTATGGGTATCTACAGTGTAACAAGACGAGTACTTTCGTACTTACCGTCGGGATAAACCCCAGTCTACCCTTCGACAAGCTCAGGGCAGGCTCTTTGCGAGCGACGCACGCTAACGCGGCTATCCGACGAGGCGAGAGCTAGATGATACTCCCCCCTCGAATAGAAATGATTGTAATTCAGCATTACAAAATTTATTCCTCCTCCATTTTCAATAATTCAACTGAAGGAAACGGACTATGCTTCTCTTTCATTGACTCAATAATTATTCGAAATGAAGAGTATATCCTTTGGATTAATGCATGACAAAAATCATAATACCGGCCTGGTCCTATATTGTGCTTACTAAGAAGCTTAACGTAGTCAGAGTTCTTTCGATGAGCAGCACCACTAGAACGAATTCGCTGTAACAGTCTTAAAGGCTTCAAAATTGAATTACTGTTCCTCAAATGCAGTACATTGTGAATATAAATTTCTAGAAAATTCAAACCGCCATTTATTCCATTTAATAATTTTTCATCCAGTTTAGATTTAAGAAATTTAACGTTGATTTGGTCAACAAAAAGGCGACTATATGTCAAAATTGCCTGCTCAAATTCTGTTTCAGTTTCCTCTAAAGGCAACCTGATTTGTCTAAGAAGATGACCATCATTCTCATGAACGGGATTGAACAAACTCCACCAAGGCATTGGACTTATCCAATTTGAGTAAGACTCCATCAATACGTGAATAGGCTCTTCCTCAATTGTAGGCCACCTAGACTCCGCATCGACATCGCGAGCATACCTGTGAGCAGTCATAGTATCATTTACTGCAACATTGTATGATTTCAACCGCTGCTGTTCCTTAATAGGTAGCCGAGCCAAGTCTTTTAAATAAATCTGAACTCTCCTTTCTTTACTAATCCCATAATAGAGCCCCCAACCATGTTCTTTTGAAATATGTGCGTAATCTACTTTGAAAATCGCTGGATCTGAATAATATTCAAGTAAACACTTCCTTTCAAAATGAGCTAAATCAAGACTATGATAATCAAATCCTCCTCGAAAAAAATTATTCAACTTATCAGGATTACACGTCGAAATAATCGGCAATCCTGTTTCTTCGTCAAGACCAATTATAAAATCAGCAAACTCGCCATACCCTTCCATTTCATCATAGACTAACGGCCCGGAAAATCCTCTAATTATCGAGCAGCCACTTAATAATGCTCCTGTAACTTCTTCGTTTTCATCATACCACTCGTCTATCTCGTAAAGCGAACCTTCACTAACTTCTCTTTTTACGCATATCTCTCTTTTGTCTGCTAATGAAAAATCTCTGAATCTAACATCATGAAACTGAGCTAAACTACAGTTCCGATATGCCAAATACTCCTTCAGAATTTTCTTTTCAACTCGAATACACTGAAGATCATTTTTTACTTCTCTAACAGCAATTACTTTTCCTCTTGAATCAACATCATCTACAATCAACTCCGACTTATATTTATCAATTTGATTCCAAAATGCATTAAAATACAACTCAAAATGTTGATGTAACTCCAATGATGCCTTTTCTCCTTTCTTTTTAAATCTAGAAAACACTATAGGAAAATAGTCAGAGGCCTCTGAATTACCTAGATATGTATCGTAATGATCGCCCCCTGAATACTTACTTGGCTGTCCGAACCCTAAGCGAATAGGCCAACCAGTAAACTTTAGTTCTCTTTGAAGTAGTTCGTCTCTAGACTTTGTTGTCATCGCCGAGAAAATAGCTATATCAATTTCACCTCTAATTTGCTTTCGATATACTAATTCTACCCAATCCTTAGATTTTTTCAAAAAGCCATCTACATAGTCATCCGCGATAGTCTCCTTCGGCCCAATCTTCCGACCTTCATCAATTGCCTTCTTTATATGTCTAGGTAAACTCTTAGCCATCTAATTCTTTTCTATTTCTAACATCCTACTCCCCCAAATCCCGCTTCAACAACTCCAATATCTCAATCGCGGCTTTCGCAACTGGTGTACCCGGACCGAAAACCGCACTCACACCCATGTCGCGAAGGATATCGTAATCCTGCGGAGGAATAACTCCACCCGCTACAACACGAATGTCGGGGCGACCGAATTCTTGAAGCGCCTTTCGAGCTGCGGGGACAAGCGTTTTGTGACCCGCCGCTAGGGAAGAAATACCGAGGACGTGGACGTCATTATCGACCGCTTGCTGTGCAGCTTCTTCAGGGGTTTGAAACAACGGGCCGACATCTACATCAAATCCGATATCGGCAAAACCACTCGCGATAATACGTGCACCACGATCGTGACCGTCTTGACCGAGTTTCACGATCAAGATGCGCGGACGGCGACCGTCCAACTCTGCAAATTCATTGGCCATGGCGGTTGCCTTGGCGAATACTTCGTCGTTGCTCACTTCGCTTCTGTATACCCCAGCCACTGTGGCTGTGGTTGGTGAATATCGGCCAAACACGGTTTCTAAAGCATCACTGATTTCTCCGAGGGTAGCACGTGCACGAGCAGCTTCTACCGCAAGGGTCAACAAGTTTGCATCACCTGCAGCACCTTCTTCGAGAGCTTTAAGGGTTTTAGCGACAGCCGAAGCATCACGACCCGCACGAAC
>CALDTK010000214.1 GCA_937924035.1 uncultured Saprospiraceae bacterium
CGCTTGGAAATGGGCTTTGCGCTTTATGGCAATGACATTGATGATTCGACAAGTACGCTAGAGGCCGGGCTAGGCTGGATCACCAAATTGGACAAAGGAGACTTTGTTGGAAAGCAATTTTTGGTAGACCAAAAGGCAGCAGGTATAAAGCGTCGCTTAGTAGGGATTAAAGTTGATGACCGCCGTGTTGCCCGACATGGCTATCCGATCGTTGACGAGAATGATAAGGAGATCGGGGTAATCACTTCAGGTTCTCAATCACCATCCTTAGGTTACCCAATTGCAATGGGTTATGTTCCGTTTAAGATGAGGAAGCCTGGTACGAAAGTCCGCATTTCGACGGGAAAGAAAATCCTTGCGGGTGAGGTAGTTCGAGTACCTTTTGCCCGAGCTCAATCTTAATTAGATCTCTTTTGAGCTCACGACCTACAAACTTTTTACTAGGTTCAGCCCTTTGATACACATACTATGGCTGATGCGATTACACTTAAGGAAGGCAAAGACCGCTTCATTCAATCATGGGGAACCATAGGTTCGAACTGGGGGATCAATCGTACGATGGCGATGATACACGCGCTGTTACTGATAAGTCCAGAGCCTCTGAGTGCAGACGAGGTGATGGAGGAGCTCAGTATTAGCAGGGGAAATGCGAACATGAATTTGCGTGCCTTGATAGATTGGAATTTGATCTACAAAGCTTTGAAAGCAGGTGAACGGAAAGAGTTCTTTACCGCTGAAAAAGACATGTATAAGGTTATCAAAGCGGTAATTGTGCAACGCAAGAAGCGCGAGCTTGAACCACTGCTCCGCGTGCTCGATGACTTGAGTACAGTAACTGGCGATTCGCCAGAGGAAAGGCAATTCGAGGAAGTGATCCGGGACATCAAACTTTTCAGTAATAAGGCTGATAGCACACTTGAGTCTTTGATTAGTTCAAAATCTGACTGGTTTGTAAGCACGTTTATGCGATTGTCCAAGTAATTTTAGGTCATGCTACCGATAGATCTAAACGAAAAATTCGCACTCTTTACGGACTATTGGCACCCACGTATTGTAGGTGAACTAAATGGCCAGCTTGTGAAGATTGCGAAAGGGCTTGGCACATTGCCCATGCACCATCACGCGGCAGAGGATGAGATGTTTTTGATCCACAAAGGTGAGCTTACGTTGAAGTTTGCCGATGATACTGCTGTAACAATAGGTGCAGGGCAATTCTACATCGTGCCACGTGGGGTTGACCATCAGCCGATCGCGGAGCAAGAAGTTGAAATTGTACTTTTTGAACCTGCGACTACAGCTCATACGGGCAATGTGGTGGTAGCAGAGACTCGTACGCGCTTGGTAACGATTTAGCGAACCGAGAGGATCGATGTGGTGATTGAGTTGCTACATAAAATGAACAACCTCGGCATCTCTAGTTCGTTAGTTCAATATGGCTTACACCTTTAATCCTACTGTTTTGGCGAAAGCCCTCAGCAAATCCTTGCCAGGTGTGGAGGCGCAATTGCAACTAGCACATGCGAGTAGAAATTTGACTGCAAAGGAAGGCGTGACACCCAAAGAGGCAGGCGTTCTCATTCTAGTGTACCCTTCGATGGGCAAAACCTATTTCCCGCTCATAGTTCGTTCTTCGAAGAATCCAAATGATCGACACCGAGGTCAGATAAGCTTACCAGGAGGGAAACGCGAAAAAAGTGATGCGAATATTGAAGCTACGGCCTTACGTGAAGCGGAAGAAGAGGTGGGCATAAACGCTAATAAGGTTGAGGTGCTCGGCAGTTTGTCAACGCTTTACGTTCCGGTAAGCAATTTTAACGTCTATCCTATAGTGGGATTTATAGAAGAAAAGCCAACGTGGGTGCCTCAGCTTTCTGAAGTAGATCGCATTATAGAGGCACCCTTGGATAGGTTGCATCATGCCGATGTTTTGAAGCAAACTTCTATTCCCGTGGGTGAAAACGTCAAGCTACGTGATGTGCCCTATTTTGATGTGGAAGGAGAAGTAGTCTGGGGTGCAACGGCTATGATTCTTAGTGAACTACGACAGGTTCTACGCGTATAACCTTATATGTCTCTTAACGCGGTGACAACGATTCTTTTAGATCTTGATGTTCATCTTAGCACTACTAAAAAACACAATCATGAAAAACCTACTTCGCTTTTTCCCAGTATTTCTTCTCGCCTTGGCCGCGGTCACCTTTGTTGCCTGTGAAGAAGATGATCCGATTCCAGATGACCTTACGGTTTTGCGTCTAGATGGCGACAATGCTAGTGGTCCTATTCGTGCCGCTGGTACGCATCGATTTGCAGTACGTTTCGATGAAAGTAGATTAACTGAATTTGATGGAAAGAACCTAACGGGTGTGCGTCTTTTTGTGGGACGAGCACCACTTTCTCTTGAAATTTCAGCACATGAAGGTGGCGATATTATCCCTGGAGGAACTGGTGAGCGACGCATCGTTGCAGGTGGTGTAATCCAAGATGGAGGATTCTTTGACTACACGTTTATTGATCCTTTACCAATTGATGCTAGCCAGGCACTTTGGCTTGTTGCAGAAGTGGAACTTGCAGAAGATCAGCAGAGCATCGGTTGTGATGCTAACGGTTCTGGTGTTGATGGGGGAGACTTCATTTTCTCGTCAGCTACTGGTTGGACAACTTTTGAAAACGAGACTGGCGAAAACGTCAACTGGAACATTCGCGGATTGGTGGAGTAAATTCTTCATCATATTTTAAATAAAAAAGCTCGTGACTCCAATTGGAATCACGAGCTTTTTTATTGCAGTAACAGCTCTTGGAGGCAAGCTTATTCGTCGTCCTGCTTTTTGAAGTCACCTTCCTTCCACGCTTTGAAAAACTGACCCCAAGAGATTGGGTTGAAGATGTTCATCGGGGGTAGTTGACCTACGTAGTAGCTTCTTCTTGCTTGTTCTCGCAGAAAGAAATCGGCGGATTCATTGCCATCAGGAAGTACTTCTTTTCGGGCTTGACTCAGGCGCTTCTCGGCAAGGTTGGCCTGAGCAGAGAGCGCTAGATCGCTGGATACATCCATGGCGAGGAACTCGAGTTTAAAGTGCTCGCGACTTGGCCAAGGGAAAATCACTGCGGTAGCGAGGTTGACAGTGTCTTGAGACATCATCTGCACGATAGAGTAGCGTTGGTCGGTCAGTGTATCGGGTACAACTAGGGTTGCTGGCTGGAAACCAATTGCTGAGAATCGCACAGTGTCTCCTTGACGCACCACGATTGAGAAGAACCCCGAAAAGTCGGTGTACGTACCTCGACCTTCGCCTTCAATGTAGATGTTGCAATATGGTACAGATCCTAGTTGCTCTTGCGATCCGTCGAGGACGAGACCTGAAAATTGCACAAGGTTGCTGTCGGTTTGGGCTTTCGCCAAAACCACTGAAAACAGCGCTAGGGTAAGTAGGAGGGCACGAATCATAGGATCAATCTGCATGCTCTTTAGTAGAGCAAATTATGGGGTTGCCTCAAGGTAACGCTTGAACTTCCAATTTCGATGTGTAACGTCGGTGAAAGGAGTGCTTTCACCGACGTTTGTCCATTTGAGTGCTACTTACCAAGCGCGTTCTCGAGTACGTCCGACATGTTGTCGACGTAAGTAAACTTGAGTCCTTTCAAGTATTGAGCTTCAACTTCTGCGATGTGGCGCTCGTTGGCTGAACAAAGCATGATCTCTTTGAGTCCAGCACGTCGTGCAGCCAAGATCTTTTCTTTGATTCCGCCGACTGGAAGTACACGACCACGAAGGGTGATTTCTCCGGTCATTGCCAAGAATGGCTTGATTGGCTTCTTGCGGAAGGCACTTGCCAATGCACTCAGCATAGTGATACCGGCTGAAGGTCCATCCTTTGGAATAGCGCCTTGAGGTACGTGGATGTGCACATTGGTTTTGGCGAAAGCTTCACCATCAATACCATACTGCTCGGCATGTGCTCGTAAAAAGCTCAAGGCGGTACTAGCAGATTCCTTCATCACATCCCCAAGGTTACCCGTGAGTGTGAGGGTGCCTTTACCTGGACTCAAAGAACATTCGATGAATAGGATATCTCCACCGACACTGGTCCACGCAAGTCCGACAGCTACACCAGGCACGCGACTTTGCTCGTAAACATCCTTGTCAAACACTTTTGGTCCGAGAACCTCAGCGAGTTCCTTTGCAGGAATACTCACTTTCTTGGCTTCTTCCATCGCGATGGACTTCGCAGCATGTCGCATTAATCCAGCAATCTCACGACTGAGGCTACGTACACCACTCTCACGTGTATACTGGTCGATGACAGCAGCGATAGTTGTTTTTGGAATAGAAACTTGTGAAGCCTTGAGGCCGTGGGCCTTACGCTGTTTTGGTACAAGGTGTCGCTTAGCGATTTCGATCTTTTCTTCCTGAGAGTATCCTGCTACGTGAATGATTTCCATTCGATCGCGGAGTGCTGGCTGAATGGTATTCAAGGAGTTGGCCGTGGCGATAAACATGGCCCGACTCAAGTCATACTCAATCTCTAAGTAGTTATCGTGGAAGGTTCCGTTTTGCTCAGGATCGAGTACTTCGAGAAGGGCCGAGCTAGGATCTCCGCGTTGGTCTTTACCAATTTTATCAATCTCATCGAGGATGATAACAGGGTTGGCAGTTCCGGCTTTGCGGAAACCTTTAATGATACGACCTGGCATTGCACCGATGTAGGTCTTGCGGTGTCCGCGGATTTCAGACTCGTCGTGAATACCACCGAGACTCATGCGAATGAATTCACGGTTGAGGGCACGTGCTATAGACTTTCCAAGGGATGTCTTTCCGACACCAGGAGGGCCAACTAAGCAAATGATAGGAGCTTTCATGTCTCCTTTCAGCTTGAGCACAGCGAGGTGCTCAACGATGCGGTCTTTAACTTTTTCAAGTCCAAAGTGATCTTCGTCGAGCACTTTACGTGCGTATTCGAGGTCGAAGTTGTCTTCAGATGTATCGTTCCAAGGTAGGTCGATGATAAGCTCGAGGTAGGTCATTTGTACGGAGTACTCAGCTACCTGAGGGTTCATACGCTTGATGCGGGCGAACTCTTTGTTGAAGGCCTTTTTGACGTTGTCTGGCCACGCCTTTTCGTCTGCCTTTTTGCGCAACTGTTGTAAATCCTCCTCGTGTGGATTTTGACCAAGCTCATTCTGGATGGTTTTGAGCTGTTGGTTGAGGAAGTAGTCGCGCTGTTGTTTTTCGATGTCTGTACGGACCTTAGATTCGATCTGGTCTTTGAGCTCAAGCATTTTGAGTTCATTGTCCATTTCTCGGATGAGGTCGCGCAATTTTTCGGACTTCTCTGACTCTTTGAGGAGACGTTGCTTGACGGCAACTTTAGCTCCTAGGTTTGAGGCTAGGAAGTTGAACAGGAAGTTCGGGTTGGCTATCGACTGGAGCAGGTTTACTGCATCGGGTGGGATCGACGGCGAAAGTTCGATGATGCGGTGAGCGCGCTCGGTAGCCGCAGAGACCAGTGCCTTGTGCTCATCTGGATCTTCCGGTCCGTCGTAATCAAGTACCTCGAAGGTGCCTTCGAGGTACGGTTTGTTTTTGGTAAATTCCTTGAGTTTGGCGCGTTTACGCCCCTGAAGAATCACGGTTGTTGTCCCATCCGACATACGGATGAGTTTTACGATGCGGGCAATGGTACCTACGTCGTAAAGGTCTTTTCCCTTTGGTTTTTCGGTCTCCGCGTTCTTTTGCGAGAGGACCATGATGGTCATCTTTCGCTCACGGAATGCTTTGTTGATGGCCTTTACCGAGCGGTCGCGACCGGCTGTTATAGGTACAACAATGCCCGGAAAGAGCACGGTGTTCTTAACTGCAAGGATGGGAAGTGGATTGGGAAAGTCGTTTTGACCTAAGGTTTCTTCATCCTCCTCGTCTACAGTCATGAGGGGTACAATATCGTCGTCAGTGTCTGCCAAGGTATAAGAGCGTTTGGGGTTAGCGGAGGGCGAAGATACGGGTTAAAATGAGGTGGGGGAGGACTTTTAGATGGTACTTAGTCAGCATAGCTGACAGTACTTGGGGTGTGAGATTTGAAACCGCCATGCTGTAGGACAGTCAGCAGCAGCATTCATCCCGTCTAGCATATTGCTTGAAGCAGGACTTCTTATTCAAGCCGATAGTCTTTGGTCACTACTGAATCAGCTAACTTCTTCTGTGCGGATACGATAGAGTGCTCAATTTGCAAAACACTTTCAACAAAGGGATCGTACTCCTCGCGTGTTCTGGACCTTCTTTTTTCTAAGGTATCCTTATACGTTCGTGACATAAAGACCTTGTAGTCCATTTCCTTTAGGAAAAAGGAATAGACACCTTCTACGATTAAAACAGGTGTGCTTGATAGCACCGTACTGTTCGTGGTGAACTTATTGAGCTTATAGTTTACAGAGGGAATATTGATCACGGGTTCTTTGGCAAGAAATTGATCAATGTGTTGTTGCATTAGATCAAGCTTTAGCTCATTGACTCCGACCCAGTTAATGTCTTGTTTCCTTTTGTTGTGGTTTTCTTTAGGCGGCAGTTTGTAATATCCATCTTGATGCAAAATGATAGAATGGATATTGAGCTTTGCTAGTTCGATTTGCAGTGATTTGGCTGTTACCGATTTCCCACTGCCTGATTCGCCTGCAACCCCAATGACCAACTTTTCTTTAGAGAGAAGATTGTCCTCTTTTAATCGATCGATCAGTTGTTTAGGTAATTCTAAATACTCTTCCTTAATTTCTAAATCTTCCTTTATTGATGTATTAATGAATGGATTTAATTCAGAAAAATCATAGCCAGATTTTGCTAGACTTATTAGCGCAATTCCAGAAGCGGTGAAGGCTAGTTTTTTTGTTCCATTTGGCTGGTAATCGTCTGCCGAGATGTATTCTTCAAAGTCAAAATCAGCTTCGTGTTCATCTAGGAATTTAAAGGCTTCATCGACAAGTTGGTCGAGTGCAGCTGTTTTATTCCAAAGGCTAAGAGATACAGCTAGCCAGCCTAGCCAGATCCACCAAATACCACCATTGTGGAAGTGGTGAGGTTTGTTTTTAAATCGATACAGGTGATAATTGTGGAGGGTATCCCAATCTGGATCCTCTTGGTCAATTATTGGATGAAATACTGGCGGCAGCTTGTGTTGCTGAAGAAAAGATTCATGAACCCAGTTTAACGTCTTGTCATAAGTGCCCTCTTGCTTATTGAGTATAATACCGAGAATAGTATGTGCTGGCAGATCAAACTTATCAAATACGCCTCCTGGGAAGAAAGAAGAATTGTAGTAAGGAGTGCTGTCGTTTTCGTACGATGCTAGGATTGTCTTTTTGATGGCTCTTGCTTTTGCATGCCATTCCTCCTTACCATATATGTCAGCAAGGAGAGCTAAGCCCCACGTTCTCAATGCTTGGTCATAGAGGATGTAGCCCTCATAAACATATTCGTCTGCCCAATTACCACCTTTGGGTACGTACACTAAATTCTTTCCATTGAATTCAATACCGTCGAGCAAATGAATTACTTTTTCAATGCTTTGCTCGTAGTCTTCTCTTTTTATGAAGCCTTCTTTAATGAGCAATCCAGTACCGATCATGTACCAGGTACATGAATCAATTTTCGGACTGAGTGTACCGAAACTTACTTTTTCGACTTTGCCATCTTTTACATGAAAGTTAGATGGTACTTGACCTTGAGCTCCTTGCAATTCTCTTAGGTGCTTGATCGTATTGACAAGCCCATTGATGATGACCTCGTCTTCTAGCAAGATTCCTACGATACCCGCCATTACAGCATCTCGAGTGAAGATCCCGCCATAATTTTCGGTGGCGTTAAGAGATGCAGGAATGCCCCAGTCGGTGCAAGCTTCTCTTAAAAGGTTTTTCGATTTATCTAACCAGGTCAGCATAGTATCTTCTTTGCTCAATGTGTTTGGAATCTAAGTTGATCAGTTGTGAGAGATAGGCTCTACGTAGTCGATTCGTTACGACGTGCGAGCATTTCTTGTTCGATGGTATTCATTGTTTTTCCATCAAGCTTGTAGAAAAACATCAAGAATGCTGCACCTAAAAAGAAGATAGCTGGAGCGACGTTCCACATGATGCTGATGCCACCCAACACCTCTTCTGTTTGAGGGGTATCTTTCACAAAGCCGTACCAAGCAAGAATGTATCCTGGAATCGCACTACCGACAGCCGATCCAAATTTTAGCGAAAACATTGAGGCCGAAACGGTCAGGCCTGCACTGTTATGGCCGGACTTCCATTCGCCATATTCCGCGCAGTCGGTATACATTGAAAAGAGTAACGTGATGATGATCCCAAAGGAAAATATGCCCAGCGTATAAAGGAGTAAGGTTGCGATGAACTGATCTGTGGGAATGAAATAGGTCGAAAAGATAGAAGCCGCAAAGACGAAGTTCATGACAATCATCAAAAAGCGTTTGTCCGTAAACTTCAGCAAGGATGGCGTGATGAGTGCGCCGAAAAGTTGCCCTGCAAATCCACAGGTTATGATTAGGGTCGTAGGGTCCATCCACCACAACATCTTTTCATCCTCGAAAAGCATGTTGTATTTGGTGTAAAACGCAGTACTTGAGATCCTAGCAACTAGGCCTACAACTACCAAAACACTACTAAGGGCAAGGATAATCCATGAGGAATTTTGGACCAAAACCGCCATGTCCTCCTTTATACTCGAAGTGTGTTTTTTAGGCTTGATGCGCTCTTTTGTCGTAGCGAACGTAAAGACGAAGAGTAGCATAGAAAGGACTGCAAAAAGGCATATTGTTAATCTAAAACCTAGCACTTCATTTCCACCACCTAAGAGATCCACCAATGGCTTTGCGGTTGCTCCTACAGTCAACGTTCCAAGGGAGGCGAATATGAATCTAAATTGGGTTGCCTTAGTGCGCTCTGCTGAAACTGGAGATATGACAGCGAGTAGCGCTGAGTACGGAACATTAATAGCAGTGTAGGCTAGCATGATCAATGAATAGGAGATGTAGGCAAAGATCAATTTCCCCGTCTGAGAAAATTCTGGGCCTAGAAAGAGTAAGTAGCCTAGTAGGGCATAGGGTATTGCCATCCACAACAGATACGGTCGATATTTTCCCCATCGTGTATTTGTTCTGTCTGCGATAATGCCCATGGAGGGGTCACTGATGGCATCGATAATCTTCGTTACCAAAAACATGGTTGCTGCCCCTGAAGGAGAGATTCCCCACACATCAACGTAGTAGTAGAGCAGGAATATATTGAAGAACCCCATGTAGAAATTCGAGGCCATGTCTCCAATTCCGTAGCCTACTTTTTCGAGTAGAGAAAGAGGTGAGGTATTGCTTTTGTTTTCCATCTACGATGTCTTTAGGGCCCTTGCTGTACTGGCGTCGAGCAGCGTGGAAGGTACACATTGCAACTTGGTCGTTTTTCGGTTGCCTTTGTGCTTGAGTTTAGGCTAATAAAGAAGTTTTGGTTTGAGAATCACTTTCAAAACGGATGAGCCAATTCCTTTGGGCCTCTTTTACCGTTAGCATCAGTAGTGTCCAGTATAAGGTTCATTATTGATGTCATTTGCATAGTATGACCAATAGAAGGGTCAGAATTATACTAGCTTATTATCAAAACCACAAAACCCCACCCAACACCAAAGTTGAGCTGGGTTTCATCTTAAAACAGCAGAGCGTTTAGCCCCTACGCTGCCTTCAACTCTTCAACCTCCATACTCGGAATCTCACCTGGCAGAATATCCTCCTCCACCTTCAAGTTTTCGATAAGGAGGACCTGACGCGCAAGAGTATTCTGAGCTTTTCAATAAAAAGAGGTAGTGAAGGTCGAAACTTAATAGTTACCTGATTCTACCCTTTATGAGACTTGTTACTGTTTCACAATTCGTCTGGTAATTATACCCTCTTCAGAAGTGAATGAAATATGGTAGACACCAGGCGGATATGGACTCAAACTAAAGGACTCTTCCTGCAGGAGGGAACGAGATAATTCGCGCCCTGACAGGTCTGTTATTCGGATAGTTAGGTTGTTTTGTTTTGGCGAAAGCCCGCCAACTGTAACATGCCCGTTTGTAGGATTAGGTGAAAGTCGAATGGGGGCTAAGTCCGTTGGTTCTGTATCTGCAGATGTAAGTGAAACGGTATATTCAAAGAAGTTGTCACATCCTGTCATATCGTTAGTTACTAAACCGCTTATGACCTGTCCATTACTAGTAACTTCTTCACCAAGTAGCACGCTGCCAATGGGTAGAAGTGTGTCTCTCTTGAAAGTGTCGAGTTGAGGTACGGTGACGACCAGTACTCGTCTGACGTTACAGTTTCTGGACGAATTGAAGAGAACACTTTCGATATTAAACACACCTGAGGTATCAAAGGTGCGCGTTTGGTCGCCATACCTCACCGTATCCCCGAGACAAGCTACTCGATCATCAATGGCAATAATTTCATTTTCTTCATAAACTGTAATTTCATTGACGTCACAGACTCCTGCTGTCAGCACAGTATCTAAGTATACACCAGGTTCAGTAATGGAAAGTCCGTTTATGGATAACGTGTCGCCGATAGTCAGACACTGTTTTTGCTCTAGGGTTTGCGTATTTAGGCAGGATAAATTCGCCCGAAAAACCCCTTCAATCCCAGAAACATATAGTGTTTCACCTATTGCAGCAAAATCATACGCACCTTCAAAATATCCCTCTGTATTTTCCCAAACGTCATTTGTTACTTGGCAAAGTCCAGATTCATTTCCATAAACATGTGTAGGTAGTTGGATTTGTGTACGGAGTCGATCTTGATAAATGCGAACGAGATTTGTCATCGCAGGAGGTCTATCGCTGCTGCTCCCTCGGTACCTCCCGAAATGGTAAAAAGCATTGCCTACTTGTTGGAATCCTGAGTTATACCCACCCACAATGGTTTCTAATTGAGTTCGATTGGTGTCGATTAAGAGAATGTTTGTCTCCTGTTGGTGTGGAGTTGGGTAATAGAAATAGTCACGACCTGCAAACCAACTTTCATTGTTGTGATAAACGCGGTCATCAAGACGATTGGTGTAGTAACCAAGCGAGACAACAGTAGAGCGACCACCTTGTCTAAAATATGAAAAAGAGTCGGAGGTTAGCATTAAGGTATCTCTTCCGATGATACCAATCGCATTGTCAGCTAACGGCATTCTTAGCGGGGTTAATGTCCCATTCGACAATTCGAAATTTGAGCCCGAAGAAAGTACACGTGAAGTTGGACTATCCCCTTGCAGCCTCCACTGTGTATAGGTAGCGGAACGTAAAAGTGTGTCTACTGCGCTAGAGGACTTTGCTATTAGAATCGTTTCTGACGCTATCCAAATTTGCTCATAAATGTGCGCACCTAGAGTATCACTAGAGATTGTGTAGCCTTGGTTGAAGTTTGTTGGTTGGATTACGGTATTACCTTCTTCAAAAAGAAACCAATCGCCGAGCTGATTTCTACCTAGGACTCCTCCAGTGGCTAGTGGTTGAATCTCAATTATTCTACTATCGAATTTCGGCTTGTCAAATCTTATTATTCCATTTTCTGTGTAGTGAGCTATTTGATCATTTGGGGCATGAGCTAGTAATTCATCCCCACCATTTACATACTCAAAAATCGAGTCTCCTGATTGAAGGCTATATTTAAAATCATAAGTACTCAGTTTTTTATTATTGAATAAGTAGATATCTGAATTAGATACAAGTCTAATTTTTCTAAATCCAGTTTCTGTGAATGAAATAGGGTTAGTGAAAGGTAAATCTTGATATTCCCACTCGTTTGTCAAGGTTGAATAACGTGCTATTCTAGTTTGACCACTTCCGTCATCTTTGGTCCATGCAGTGACTAGTGTGTCAGGCTGGTAGGTACGTATTTTTGATGAGTACAATAGTTCGGCTACGCCTTGTGGCAAAGGGATTTGAAGCGAGTCCCGGTTTTGTAAAATGCCTGCATTCATAAAGTCTACCGCATACTGCACGAGTAGGTTTGCACTAGTATCGCTATGAATAAAGTATCGTCCAATTGGACGGTTCGTGGAATAATCAATAGTAGTTCGTGAGCCGTCGAAAGTGGTTGCTAAAACCGCTCGATCTGATGTTGGTGTAAACCTTGCTGAGGGCCACCTTTCAATGATAAAAGCAGTATCACTTATTTGTAAGGTACTCTGGGGGTATTCATATTGACGTGCCCAGAGTTTATCGCAAATTTCTTCGTAGCTACTACGGGTTTCAATGGTTGTAGTCGTACCGTCACATCCAATTTGATAGCGCTCAATACGCCCATTCTGTCCTATGGATTCTTTGAAGACACTTCCGTCTCCAACGCTTAATTCATCGTAAGCTGTAATTTCTTCAACAAGTGTCCAAGTCTCCCCTTCATCTTCAGACTTATAGACTGCAGAACCAGTAGAAGTTAGATATCTCCCACAATCGTCAACAGTAAAATTAGACGTCGGCTGAGGGTCACTGCCGATAAAGGTCCAGTCGACTTGCGACCAAATAGCAGGTGACCATAATAGGAGTGAAAAAAGTACTAAGAATAACGTTTTCATATCTAAGGATTAGCTCCTAAGATATGGGAATTTTAAAAACGTATTACTCAACGGTTCCAAAATGCTTGAAGTAATCAGTCAAAATGAGTTTTTTGACGCCTTCCTACGCCGCCTTCAATTCATCCACCTCCATTCCCGGAATCTCACCCGGTAGGATATCTTCCTCAACCTTCAAGTTTTCGATAATGAATACCTGACGCGCAGGAGTATTCTTACCCATGTAATAAGCAAGCAAGCTGTCGAGATCTAGGTCATCGCGCATGAGTACAGGTCGCAAGCGAATGTCCTCACCGATGAAGTCCTTGAACTCACTCGGGCTGATCTCTCCCAATCCTTTAAAGCGTGTCACTTCTGCCTTACCGCGGAGTGAATCCATCGCTTCCATCTTCTCCTGCTCAGAATAGCAATAATGCGTCGTCTTCTTATCACGAACGCGGAAGAGTGGCGTCTCCAAAATGTACAAGTGACCAGCACGCACCACATCAGGGAAAAACTGCAAGAAGAAGGTGAGCAACAACAAACGAATGTGCATTCCATCTACATC
>CALDTK010000215.1 GCA_937924035.1 uncultured Saprospiraceae bacterium
TCCGATCGATGAACTACAGGTCTTTTTCAGTAAGCTAGACCTCTCTGGCTTTGATTCTCAGATCGCCAAGCGTTTGTTGCTTGAAATCAATTCTCGCATCCGGTTTATGCTTGCCGTCGGTCTTCGCTATTTAACCATTAATAGAGTCAGTTCAACACTTTCTGGAGGTGAGACGCAGCGAATCAACCTTACGCGCATGTTGGGATCCAACCTAACAAGCTCGATGTACATCTTGGACGAACCTAGTATCGGCTTACACCCAAGAGATACCAATCGCCTGGTGAGCGTACTTCGTCGTTTGCGCGATCTTGGCAACACGGTTGTAGTCGTTGAACATGAAGAGGATATTATTGCAGCAGCAGATTACCTCGTCGATATCGGACCTGAAGCAGGTGTACATGGTGGCGAAGTGGTCTTTGCAGGCAACTACACAGACATCGACAAGGCTGCTCCAAACAGTCTGACAACGAAATACATGACTGGCGAGATGAGTATTCCGCTTCCGGAATTCCGTCGTCGACCACACAAGTGGATTACGCTCGAAGGAGCCACAATGCACAACTTAAAAAATGTCGATGTCAAACTTCCTCTCGATGCTTTAACAGTAGTGAGTGGCGTAAGCGGGTCTGGTAAAACAACGCTCGTTAAGCAGATCCTTTTCCCATTCCTAAAGAGACACCTTGGTGAACCTTACACCGGACTTATGGGATCGCTAAAGGAGTTGAAAGGGGATTTACGACACATTACACAGGTTGACATGATCAACCAGAATCCTATTGGTAAGTCAAGTCGATCCAATCCTGTCACATACGTGAAGGCTTACGATGACATTCGAAACTTGATGGCAGATCAACCCTTGTCACGGGTACGTGGATTTCAGCCGCGACATTTCTCCTTCAACGTTGATGGCGGTCGTTGCGACACCTGCAAGGGAGAAGGAGAGCAAGTGATCGAAATGCAGTTCTTAGCGGACGTTCGCCTTGAATGTGAAACCTGTAAGGGCAAACGCTTTAAGCGGGAGGTAATCGAAGTCACCTATCGCAACAAGTCTATACACGACGTTTTATCGATGACGGTGACCGAGGCGCTTGAATTTTTCGCAGATCAGCGCACAGTTTTGCGGAAGCTAAAACCACTCGAAGATGTAGGCCTGGGTTATATCACTTTAGGTCAGTCGTCTTCTACCCTATCTGGCGGTGAAGCTCAGCGTGTAAAGCTTGCTTACTACCTCGGTCAAGAAAACAGTAGCCAACGCATCCTTTTCATCTTCGATGAACCGACAACAGGTCTTCATTTCCACGATGTGCGCAAACTGCTTGTCGCTTTAAATTCATTGGTGGACAAAGGACATACTGTGCTTGTCGTCGAGCACAATCTAGAAGTAATGAAGTGCGCTGATTACATCATTGATCTCGGTCCAGAAGCAGGTATCAATGGTGGGCAAGTCCTTTATCAAGGTCAACCAGAAGGACTCACAAAGGTGAAAAAGAGCCACACGGGAAGGTACTTGAAAGAGAAGATGGGTTAAAAGAGGCTAGACCACTTTGTTGCTAGACCGTTTCACTGCTAGACAGGACGTTGTCGCCTGCGGAACATCCCCGTCATTGAGAAACGACACGAGAAGCGAGCGACTGGTGTGGCAATCCGCCCGAAGCAAAGAAGGGTAAAAGCCCACGTTGCTAGCTTAGGGAAGTGGGGTACTTACACTAAAGCGCCCCATGAATCAATTGATTCATGGGGCGTTTTGGCGAAAGCGAAAACTTCTTAGAGAAATCTTAGACCCGCTCTTACCCTTTCAAAGGGTTGCTGAGTTCTGAACGACTTGCTAAGTCTGAATCTGTTAGTGTGTGAAGGAAAGCGAGAAGTTGTTCTTTTTCCTCCGCGGAGAAATTGAAGCCTCTTTTTCCTGAGTTAAGCAATATTGTTTTATCGTCTGTTCCGCCATCAAGCTCTGCAGAAAGATTATCCCGAGTAGCAATGTTGTTGCTGTAGTGCTCGATGACTTCTTCTAAGGTCTGGATAGATCCATTATGCATGTAAGGAGCCGTAAGTGCAACATTGCGTAATTGTGGAGTTTTGAAGAAGCCATCCTTGTTAATACTCTGACCATTATTGAGGGCGCCAACCCCTTTATCTTGATATCCACCATTTGGATACAGACCATTGTTTTTTGCAGAAAGTCTCGTTGGAAGCTGGTTAGAGTGGCAGGAAGCACAATTATTTAAATAGAGGGTTTTACCTGCATTTTCTTCAGCGGTAAACTGCTCTGCAAGACTTCCTTCATCGAAGTCTCCAGAGACGACTGAATTGCTTGCTCTAAAACCCTCTAAACCTTCTTCTTTGATTTTCAGGTCTAAAGCCTTGTCAAATTTTGAACTAGTACTTGAGATGTTACGCGTGAAAGCGGCAAGAGCTTTCGTGATGGTCTCCCCTTGAATATCCTCGTCATTGGCAAGGCGCCCAAAAAGTATTGGGTAAGCTTCCGTTGCTCTGAGACGTTCAGCAACGCCTTCAAGGGTCATCCCCATTTCGTCAGGGTTGCTCATGGTTTCTTCAGCTTGGTGCTCGAGAGAATTTGCTCGGGCATCCCAGAAAAATCCTGATCCTGCTGTACCGTAGTAGGCTCGAATATTATTGATTGCTGGAGAGTTACGTGCAGTACTTCGTCCCTCTATGCCGTCACTAAACGCTTTATTGTCAGCAAATCCTTTCGTTTGATCATGACAAGAAGCGCACGACACCTTTAAATCCGAAGAAAGACGCGTATCATAAAAGAGCGCTCTACCTAAGTGTATTAAATTGTCTTCGCCCCGACTCTCAAGTCCAAAA
>CALDTK010000216.1 GCA_937924035.1 uncultured Saprospiraceae bacterium
ATTGGAATAGCTCGTTGAATGAAAAAACCATCACCGACTTGCGCGGCTTGTGTAGGATGTACAGTAGTGCTCGGAAGTATTGGCGCTTGTGTGTCCATGACTTCAACAACGCATCTATTTCAATAGAGGTTTAAGCGTCAAGAGGTTCTGCGTTCAGCAAAGCGCATCTCATGCTTTGCTTGTCTAGTGCTTTGGTTCAAGGTGCAGCGTAGCTTGATAAAGCTTGGCTGTCGTCGCTAACGAGCGTCATGAAGGTCATTCAAAATTGACAACTCAACATTCAAAATTAGGGAGATTAGCTCCCGCAGCTACACATCAAAGGTCACGGCTACCTCATCGCTCACCGGGCGTGCCTGGCAGCTTAATACAAAGCCAGCTTCCACCTCATCAGGTTCGAGTGCATAGTTGACATCCATGATGACTTCGCCTTTTGTCACCTTACATTTACACGTAGAGCAAACGCCACCTTGGCAAGCATACGGAAGCTCCATGCCGTAACCAAGCGCGGCTTCGAGAATGTGGTTTCCGTCATCGAGCATGTCAATCGAAACGGTCTTTTCATCATAGGTTATCGCCACCTTCGAAAGATCAGCTTGACGTTTGGTAGCGCGTACGATTTCAGGCCTGCTAATCGTCGGAGTCGGGGCACCAAAAAGTTCAAAATGGATTCGATCTTTTGGTGTGCTGCAGGCTTCGAGTGTTTCGCTTACTGCGCGTATCATTGGCTCAGGGCCACAGAGGTAAAAGGCATCGACAGAAGTTGGATCGAAGAGGGTTTTGGCGAAAGCTGAACACTTTTCTCCATCTAGACGGCCAAAAAACATGGTTGTTCCTAGATCTTCACGACTGAGCACATGATACAAGCGCAGACGCGTCATGTTCATGTTTTTCAAATCTTCTAGCTCTTCTCGGAAAATGATGTCTTTTCCGCTCTTATTGCCGTAAAACATGGTAACCAATGCCTCCGGATACTTTTCCAAAACTTCTTTGGTGATGCTCGCAATCGGAGTGATTCCACTACCTGCCGCAAAGCAAACGATGTGCTTTACAGCACTTTCTCCTCCAATGAAGCCACCCATGGGCGCCATAACTTGGAGAGTGTCACCAACCTTCAGGTTGTCATTGGCGTAGCTACTGAAACGTCCGCCTTCTACTTTTTTGATCGCAACACGCCATTCGTTTTCAAAGGGTGCAGCGCAAAGGCTGTATGATCTACGAAGGTCTTCGCCATCAATAGTTGTGCGCAAAGTGAGGTATTGACCCGCTTTGAAGGCAAATGCTTCTTGGAGGTCTGCTGGGATGTCAAAGGCTACAGAAACGCAATCGCCAGTTTCTTGGCGGATATCTGAAACTGAAAGGGTGTGAAATTGTGGCATAGCTAGGGATTGCAAAGCTAGTCGATCACAGCAAAAAAAAAGAGGGTGCATTACCGTAGCAATGCACCCTTTCAATAGGTTTCGATTGGAGCTGGCTTAGCAGTAAATGCTAGGCAGCGTTGAGCTTGTTGATGTGCTTAGCGAGGCTAGACTTCAAGTTTGCTACTTTATTTTTGTGCCAGATGTTGCGCTTCGCAACACGGTCGATGAGGCTGTACACTTTAGGAGCAAATTCCTCAGCTTTTTTGCCGTCCTCAAGTTCACGTAGACGCTGGATAGCGGTACGAGCAGTTTTCTTGTAGTAACGGTTGTGAACACGCTTCTTTGCGTCTTGACGTACGCGCTTCTTAGAGGATAGGTGATTTGCCATGTTAACTTCTTTCGAATTGGGGCGCAAATATACGCGCCTTTTCTGTTCATTTCACGTACAATTTGTGATATTTTTTCTCAGCGAATTCGAGACACAAAATCAGGTAGATCAATAAAGGTGGCGATATGCCCTTCAACGTGCTTTACGTTAGGCTTGTCTCCCGCCAACCAAACGACGTCTACACCAGCCCCAATTGCCCCCATAACGTCGCAACGGTAGGAGTCTCCGACGTACAGAACTTGTTTTGGCGAAAGCTGTAAATCCTGTAAGGCACGGTTGAAAAAGGCAGGATGAGGCTTCATCTCATGGCCATCACTTGAGAAGTGGAGGGCTTTAAAATGTTGATTAATTCCCCAAGTTGGCATCTTATCCAACCATCTCTGCTTTGGAGCCCAGAGGTTACTTAAGACACTTAAGGGGTGCTTTTCAGCGAGCTGATCTAGCGACTGTTTGTGCGTATCAGGCAAAATTCCGAGTTCGTGAAGCGCAAAGGTGTCAGTGATTTCTTCGACAATACGGGGAGGTAAATTGACTTGTGAAGTCGATTTGACAGCCTGTTGTACACTCGGGAAGCGATGATAATAGGCTTCATCAACGTAGCGCACCGCTAGGTAGTCGTATGCTTGCCTCACAAACTTTTGGGCTTCGGCTTCACTTAGGTCGTTGTAGCCCGTATTGACATAAGTCTCCCCAAATTTCTGACTTTCGTCAAAACGATCGAACTCGAACAAAAACGTTCCGTTCATGTCTAACATCACATGATCGTACTTAGCTAGGTCAATTTTCATGCTCGCAATGCTACGGTAGCTTTCGCTAAAACCAGCGATCGTGTTGAGTCTGTTACCCAAGAACGATAACTTTTACAGGAAGGAAACACCCTATTCTGCACTTACGTATCCTTTATGAAATAAGCTAAGCGAAGGTGTTTAGCTTTACCCCGCACTACAGTACCTAAAATAGCTATGAGCGACTACAGTTTCATTGCCAACGCACACCCATCTTTTATTGAAGATCTCTACAAGAGCTACAGCGAAGATCCGCTGAGCGTGGAAGAGAGTTGGCGAACTTTTTTTAAAGGCTTTGATTATGGAGGCTCTTCTAATGGGGAGAGTGGTTCGAACGGAGCTTCGGCGACTAATAATGGTCATGTAAGCAATGCAAGCGAGAGCAGCTTCAAAAAGGAAGTAAATGTTCTTGGCTTGATAAAAGCCTATCGTAACAGGGGCCACCTGGAGGCGACCACTAATCCACTTAAAGCAAGAAAAGATCGCGGGGCAAATCTAGGCTTGGCCGATTTTGACCTTTCAGAAGCCGATTTAGACACCACCTTCCAAGCAGGGATAGAGGTCGGTCTTGGTGCAACGACACTGCGCAATATCGTTGATCACATGCGCGAAGGCTACTGTGGTAATATCGGTTTTGAATATCATCACCTCGGAAACCGTGAAAAGCGCCGCTGGATACGTTCACGAATCGAGCAAGGTGTGAAAAAGGACTTCGGTCTATCTGATGAAATCAAGCTTCGTATTCTTGATAAACTCAATGGTGCCGTCGGATTTGAATCTTTTCTCGGGAAAAAATATGTTGGTCAAAAGCGTTTCTCACTAGAAGGTGGCGAAAGTGCAATTGCAGCGCTCGATGCTGGAATCCGCTCTGGAGCTGAGCAAGGTGTGGAAGAAGTTGTGATTGGAATGGCACACCGTGGCCGTCTCAATGTGCTCGCCAATATCATGGGCAAAACCTATGAGCAAATTTTTAAAGAATTTGAAGCCACGGAAGATCCGGGCGAAATCTTCGGAGACGGAGACGTCAAGTACCACCTCGGATTTTCGAGCCAAGTAGAAACGCCATCAGGTAAATCGGTACACCTAAAACTCGTTCCGAACCCAAGTCACTTAGAATCGGTAGATCCTGTGGTTTTGGGTTTTGCACGTGCAAAAGCAGATTCACTCTACAAGAGTGACTACGACAAAATACTACCGATCCTTATTCATGGAGATGCTGCAGTCGCTGGTCAGGGCGTTGTGTATGAAGTAGTGCAAATGAGTCAGCTTAACGGCTACTCAACAGGAGGAACGATACACTTTGTGATTAACAATCAGATTGGGTTTACCACTGATTGGGACGATGCACGTTCAAGTACCTATTGTACGGCAGCATCTGCACTCGTGCAAGCTCCCGTGCTTCATGTGAATGGCGACGATGTCGAGGCAGTTGTGTTTGCCATGCAATTTGCGGTTGATTATCGCCAGAAGTTTAACGCTGATGTCTTCATCGACATGGTATGCTACCGTAAGCATGGCCACAATGAAGGTGACGATCCTAAGTTCACTCAACCACACCTGTACGAGCTTATCAACGATCATCCAGATCCGCGACAAGTCTATGTAAGGAAGCTGATTGAACGCGGTGAACTTTCTCCAGATCGCGCGAAGGAGCTAGAAAGTACGTTCAATGACTTTTTACAAGAACGTCTTGATGAGGTAAAGCAAAAAGAGCTTCCGTATAAGTATCAGGACACAGAAAAAGCTTGGAAGAAGCTGCGCAAACGTGTTGATATCGACGAAGCTGATCTTTATCCTGAAACAGGTGTAGAAATCAAGCAGGTCGATAAGATTTTGAGTGCCTTGATGGACCTTCCAGAAGATTTCCACGCGCTCAAAAAGATGAACCGTCTGTTCAAGAGTGCCAACAAGCTTATCGATACAGGCAAAATGGACTGGGCCTTGGCCGAGTTAACTGCCTACGGTTCTATTCTTGACGAAGGGCGAGATGTACGTATGAGTGGTCAGGATGTGAAGCGTGGAACTTTCAGCCACCGTCATGCCGTCCTTCAAGATGTAGAGCAAGATGCTGAATACAATCGTTTGTCTCGCATCAGTGATAAACAAGGTGAGTACCGGATTTTCAATTCACTTTTAAGTGAGTTTGCGGTCATGGGCTTTGAGTATGGATATTCTCTTGCCAATCCACAAAATCTCGTCGTTTGGGAGGCTCAGTTTGGAGACTTCTATAATGGAGCGCAAACCATAGTAGATCAATACATCACTTCTGCTGAGAGTAAGTGGGGTAGAATGTCTGGACTAACACTTCTCTTGCCACATGGTATGGAAGGACAGGGCCCAGAGCACTCTTCGGCTCGCGTTGAGCGCTTCTTGCAGCAATGTGCAGGCTTCAACATGATCGTGGCCAACGTTACAAAGCCAGCCAACTTCTTTCACCTACTACGCCGTCAGTTGGCTTGGGATTTCCGTAAGCCTCTAGTAGTAATGAGTCCGAAGAGTTTGTTGCGTCACCCTGAAGTGATTAGTGACAAGTCTGAATTCGGACCTGGTACATCTTTTACTCCGGTTTATGATGATTCGGCAATCACCAAAGCTGGGGCTGCAAAGGTGAGGCGTGTAATCCTTTGTACAGGAAAGGTTTACTACGATTTGCTTGCTTACCAGAAAGAAAACAAAGTGAAAGATGTTGCGCTCGTTCGCGTGGAGCAACTCTATCCGCTTCCTGAGCCAGAGTTGGCCGCAGTCTTCAAGCGTTACAAGAAGGCTGAGGTTTGCTGGGTACAAGAAGAGTCTGAGAACATGGGAGCTTGGCGCTACATGAAGGCTTGTTATGCTCCAGACTTGGCGCTTAGATACATTGGCCGTCCGGCGACATCAAGTCCAGCGACTGGCTTTAAGAAGCGTCATGAAAAGCAGCAAGGAGAGTTGGTTGCTGAGGCGTTTGCTAAGTAGCAACTTCTTTAAGTACTCCAACAATTCAACGCAGGCTTCTATTCAAAAGAAGCTTGCGTTGTTATTTATACTCCACTACTATGATCGACACCCACACCCACTTGTTCTCTTCAAAGTTTGATAATGATCGCGAAGAAGTCATCGAGCGTGCGCTATCTAACGGTGTAAGCAAGATGTATCTACCTAACATCGATGCCGATACGGTTGAAGCAATGCTTGCTGTCGAAGCCAAGTACCCTGGCCAGTGTTTTAGCATGTTGGGTTTGCATCCGACTTCCGTCAAAACAGATTATAAGAAGCAGCTCGACACCTTATATACACGTTTGCACGATCGACCATGGGCTGCGATTGGTGAAATCGGAACGGACCTTTATTGGTCAGATGAGTTCTGGGCAGAGCAACAAGAAGCCTTTAAGATCCAATGCGGTTGGGCTATCGAGGTAGATCGCCCGATTGTGGTACACTGTCGGAATTCGATTGATGAGACTTTGTCATTGGTCAAGCCTTTTATCGAAAAAGGACTGCGTGGTGTTTTTCATTGTTTTGGTGGAACAGTGGCTCAAGCAAAAGAGGCTACAGCAATGGGGCTGTATTTAGGTATCGGTGGGGTAGCAACCTATAAAAACAACGGGGAGTTGCCTGAGGTGCTTAAAGTTGTAGACCCTTCACGCATTGTTTTGGAGACCGACAGTCCTTATTTAGCTCCAACTCCTAAGCGTGGAAAGCGCAACGAAAGTGGATATCTACCTTATGTATTAGAGAAGGTTGCTGAACTCATGGGAGTTACTATTACTGAGGCAGAGAAAATAACGGACGAAAATGCGAACGCTTTGTTTGCCTAGAACTGTGTTTTGGCGAAAGCTTTTGGTTGTCGCATGGATATCAAAAGACCTTAAAGAGGGTGTTTCCTGGATTAATACGCACTCTTTCACCGCCAACCTTGCTGAAATTTGCATCCTGTAGTGTATATAGCGGTCAGAATTGGTTTAAAGTAGATTAACATTCTAATCAAGCCTCAAGAGAAAGTTCTTCTTCAAAGTTGTGCTTTTTCCCCACAAGACTTGGATAGTATGCTGTCTGCCGTACTTTACGCCAGTTCTGAAACCGGAGAGGTGGCGGAGTGGCCGAACGTGCTCGCTTGGAAAGCGAGTGTACCGAAAGGTACCCAGGGTTCGAATCCCTGTCTCTCCGCAACAATTTTTAAATTAATCTAAGCACGAAAAATCTGTCGCAATG
>CALDTK010000217.1 GCA_937924035.1 uncultured Saprospiraceae bacterium
ACTCGATGATGCCCCTGACAGCCTTGATTTGCTCTCTAAGCTCAGAATTCTAAGTTTGTCACTGGTATCCACCAATCGAACTTTGCGTGACTTAGAGGGTGAGTGAGTGTGTGTGAGCGGACGTAGGAGCACACACACACACCATCCAATTTACAACCAACCACAACCAACATTACCGATGACAAAACATCGGAGCGGCGAAGCCGCTCCTAGTCTTGATCTTATGACACATACCGACACACACGAAAAATTCCCGCCAATACTTAGCCTCTCCGCTCGCTATCTCAAGGTATCGCGGATTTAGTTTCGACACTTCCCAAACCAACCTACAGCCGCTACTGTGCAATTGTAGTTTTTAGGATCCTGATAATTTACGTTGCACGCCCTAGCATTCTGCAGGTCGATCAGACCTGCTGGTTAATACTGATTTGATCTCTCCGTTTTCCCCAGGGCTCTTTCGACATTCCTTCCGTAATTAACCAGCGATGTGCCTTGCTTGCGCAATCACTGTAATTCCCCTCCGTTTTTATTTCCTGTCTGACGTTTCAAGCGCTTTAGCGCATTAGCGAACCCCTTGGTTATTTCTCCCTCCGGACTCACTGAGCGCAACCTTGAGATGCTTTGCTTTTCTGCCCGCGCAGCGGGACCTAATTCAATGTACTTAAGATTTAAGAAGGGAACCTCCGCAAAGCTATACCCAGCCTCAAACCAAAGAACCGAATACGCACTTCGGTAGAACCATATGTGTACTTCCGAAGGTCAAAAAAACCATGAATAATGACTTACCCTTGTGCAAAAAGTGATATAGACTGGGTCAAAATAACCGCTAAAAATGACCCACTAGCATGAAACGCAAAAAAGTAGAACGATTCGAGACCAATCCCTTCATCGCCGACATGGTGGTGCCTCTCAAGGGCCGTCAGGTTCGTCTTTGTCCCCTTGGCAAGGATAATAATGTTCTCGTCAATCAATCAACTGGTGAGGAGCGCGGCACTCATGTAACTACTTACAAAAAAGTCGACGGTGCACAATTCGTAAAGCTCTTTACCGCCAACATCGCTCTAACCTTTGATCTTACTTCACCTGGTATCAAAGCATTCTCAGTTTTGATCTGGGCTGTGCAGCACAAAGCCATATCCAAAGATGAAATACATCTGGACGTTCACGTGCTGGAAGATTTCCTTAAAGTCTATGAAACAAGTAAAAAACCGAAACTTAGCAAAGAAACTTTCAAGCGTGGACTAGCTGAACTTGTTAAAGCTCAGATCATCGCTAGAACGCTTCGTCAGGGTATCTACTTTATCAATCCGAACTTTGTATTCAACGGCGATCGTATCGCCTTCACCACGCTTATAGAGCGAACTGACAACCACAACGAACAGCAAGAGGAGCTTGAGGTATGACCACCAAAGACTTTACCGATATTCAATACAAACTCGATCAAACCAATCTCGAACGTAAAATCATTGAGGTTCTCGACAAACTCGATGATGCCCCTGACAGCCTTGATTTGCTCTCTAAGCTCAGAATTCTAAGTTTGTCACTGGTATCCACCAATCGAACTTTGCGTGACTTAGAGGGTGAGTGAGTGTGTGTGAGCGGACGTAGGAGCACACACACACCATCCAATTTACAACCAACCACAACCAACATTACCGATGACAAAACAACGGAGCGGCGCAGCCGCTCCTAGTCTTGATCTTATGACACATACCGACACACACGAAAAATTCCCGCCAATACTTAGCCTCTCCGCTCGCTATCTCAAGGTTTCGCGGATTTAGTTTCGACACTTCCCAAACCAACGTACAGCCGCTACTGTGCAATTGTAGTTTTTAGGATTCTGAAGATTTACGTTGCACGCCTAGCATTCTGCAGGTCGATCAGACCTGCTGGTTAATACTGATTTGATCTCTCCGTTTGCCCCCTGGGCTCTTTCGACTTTCCTTCCGTAATTAACCAGCGATGTGCTTGCTTGCGAAAACACTCCAATTCATCCCGATTTTTTTTAATTGATCCGGCTTTACAAGCGCTTTAGCGCATTAGCGAACCCCTGAGTTATTTCTCCTCTGGATTCACTGAGCGCAACCCTGAGATGTCTGTTTCTTTCTGCCGGCTTTGCCGGAGCTAACATATTCCTTAAGAGTTAAGAAGGAAACCCCCTACACCCCCCGCCAATACTCATTGTGGTATGACAACCCTTGTCATTCGGTATGACAACCCTCGTCATCATGATTGTCAAAAAACACCCCTTTTTTGCTTGACCTAGTGACAATAAACATTATACTGATTGTCAAATTAACCACCCAAAATGACAATCCGATATGGCAGGAAAAAAGGTTGAACGATTCGCTGAAAATCCATTTCTTCACGATATGGTTGTTCCTCTCAAGGGCCGTCAGGTGCAGCTCTCACGAATTGGAAAAGATCAGAATATTCTCATCAATCAATCAACTGGTGAGGAGATTGGAACGCATGTGACAACCTATAGAAAAGTAGACGGTGAGCAATTTGTAAAACTGTTTACAGCTAATATTGGATTAACTTTCGATCTTACTTCACCGGGTATTAAAACTTTCTCTGTGCTGATCTGGGCTGTGCAGCATACCGCTATTTCTAAAGATCAAATCTATCTCGATGCAAGGACGCTAACCGATTTTCTCAAGGCTCATTCTGACAAGCTTCCAAGCTTAAGCGATGCAACTTATCGTCGTGGTCTTCGTGAATTAGTTAATGCTCAGATCATTGCAAGAACAATTAGACAGGGCTGCTTTTTCATCAATCCGAACTTTGTATTCAACGGCG
>CALDTK010000218.1 GCA_937924035.1 uncultured Saprospiraceae bacterium
GATACTTGCTCGTATCATTTAAAATTGGTTGAGTCCTAAAATCAGGAAGCATGCTCACTCCTTGATCTGTAGCGAGATACAAGTCTGCACGCAAAACAGCAACATCGTTAACGGGCGTTTCTGTTCTCACATCAGCAGGTAGTACACCACGAATTGGATCAAGAATCAGAAACCCAAAATCAGTCGAAATGAAGGCAAGGTCTTCATCGGCGAAGCTTATTTCGTTCATTCCTCTACGACCGATAATCGTTGCATCTGCTATTGAAGTGATGTAATGAACCACCCGTTCTTCTTCGATGATATCAATAGCTCCATCTTCATAAAGCACGACAACTTGACCTTCTCTGTAAGGATTGCACGCCACAAATTTTGGATTCGCCTGAGAAAGAGCATTGACCTTGTCAAGTTCACGAACTTCTAAGTTGTCATGGTACTGATAGACAATCGACTCATTGGTTGCATAGACCGTAAAAGCCTCACAACTACTGACGTCAACGGCATTCGGATATGCTAGGTGCGTCTGCCACTCACCTATCGGAGCGTCTTGTGCATGTACAGTTGGGCTTTCGCCAAAACCAGCCAAAAGCAGCAAGCAAACGATAGGAAAATACTTCCTAAGCTTAAGTCCTACAGGATTAAAAGCGTACTGAAAAGGGGCAAAAAAGTGCTGCATAGAAGTGGAACCGATATGGTGCGCTAACGTTGAAAACGCGTTCAACGGTATACAAAGGTAGCAGCGAGAGAAGCTACTGTCGCCAAATAGCACAAGAAGACTCAATTTAGGTGCTCTGCATGTACTCGAAAGCACTTGCATAATGTCCGTTTGACTCAACATAGTCTAGGAAAGCCCCATAAAAAGGATCGCCGCCTATAGTAGCCGAATCACTAATGACAACCAGCTGTTTGCGCGCACGCGTCATGGCTACGTTCATACGACGATAGTCTTTAAGGAAGCCGATTTCACCGTTTGGATTACTGCGCACGAGGCTTAAGATTACCCAATCCCGTTCTTGACCTTGAAACCCATCGATGGTATGTACAACGATATCCAATTGAGAAAGCAACGGGTCTTCTTTTACTTCATTGCGCATTTGCTCAACCTGTTCGCGGTACGGAGAAATCAACGCTAGGGTAGGCCAAGGGGGTAGTGCTTTGGCTGTTTCTGTTGCATCTCCTTCTTCATCTTCCTCTGCAGAAAGCGAAAACTGATGGCGATATCCATAGAGGTAAGTAGCTAAGAGCAGATACTCATCTGGGTTGTAACGGCTGTTTGTTTCTGGATTACTTTTCTCTTCAAACCCCGCCCCTGCCGTATCCAAAAAGCGAACGGCTGTTTCTCCTTCAATGTCCAGACCTCTAGCTTCGTTGCTTTCGTGAGCAATGAGTTTACCTCCATAAAAGTAATCGTTGCTAAAGCCCATAATGGCAGCGTGCATGCGATATTGAACACTCAATAAGGTGCTTGCCTGCTCATAAATTGGCAAGAGACGCTCCATCATCGTTATGTTAAGTCCAGCGCGCTGAGCTTCATTACTTTTTACCGTTGGAGGGAGTTGAAAGGGATCGCCAGCCATGATGAGCCGCTTCGACCGTTGCAGTGGAATCCACATGGCAGGTTCGAGTGCCTGGGCAGCCTCGTCAACGATTAGCGTTGAGAATTTTCGATCTCTCATGAAGTTGGCCCCAGCACCCGTTAAGGTGCAACACACAACTTGCGCAGCGTCTAATACTTCGCCCAAAATTCGTTGTTCCAGGGTTCGCGCCCAGCCGTCAAGTTCACCGGCTTGTTTGAACGCATGGCTTCGTTCTTTACGGTCATTTCGAGTGAAAGAGCGCTTATATGTACTTGCCTGTTTGCGGATTTCAGCAGCTTCAATTTTGATCTTTTTGATCTGCTTATGGTCCGGGTGTTCATTCACCTGCTGGTCGAGCGTAAGGTCTAGCAAATCCTCATTAACACGGCTGATGTGTCCCGTACGCACAACACGCAACCCTACCTCGTGTAATCGCTCTGCCAAGAGGTCTACAGCGGTATTACTTGGCGCACAAACCAACACTTGGCGTTCTTTTTCACAGATGCGTTGAATTGCCGAAACGAGCGTAGTTGTTTTTCCTGTGCCGGGTGGTCCGTGAATGATGGCAAGGTCTTCGGCAGCAGCAATAAGCTTAAGTGCATCTCGCTGAGAGGTGTTGAGCTTACCAACCTCTGAAAGGGGAGTGAGTAGCCGTTCGGTTGGACGTAGGGCTGGATATTGTTCGCCAGTGAGAATATAAGTTAGTGCCTTGTGCCTACCCTTAGAATGCTTTGCGCGTTCGAGTGCTACCCGCATTTCTTTGTAACTGTTCTCATCAAACTCTAGATCTACAGCTTGTCCAACAATATCAGACCAACTTGGAATTTGCCGCCCGCTCAACACCACCTGCATTTGGGTGTCTTTGATCCAATGAACTACCCCACTTACTTCTGGTCGCTCTACCCCAGCAACGGTGGTGTAATACCGCACCGGACTTCCCGACTTGAGTGAAGAATCACGGCGTCTGCCAGCAGCCCGCTCAAGGACTACAAAAGGGCGTTCTCCAACCATGAAACCCGTCTTCACGACCTGCACCGGGCTCCAAGTAAACCCTCTGCGTACGCGCTCTTTTAAAGAGAGCGCTTGAATCTCACCGCGAAACCGTTTGCGATCTGCATCAAGCTCCATTTCGAGGAGATCTAAGAGGTGGTCGAAATGGTCTTCGCGTTTCATTGGCTGCAAGATGGGGAGGAGATCCCTTACTCAAGAGAGCAAGCGGGCATAAATCAATGGGGTGGTTGATATTTCGTGATAATCTCCACCTAAACTAGAAGCATCCTTCATGTAGGTTTGTTCTATGAACTTGACCCACTGCGTAGTCCATGAAATAGTTAAAGAAGCAGGCGAATCTTCTGCCGATGCGTTCTATTCGGAGTTTTTACTCGAGATTTCTGAAGACACTGTGGCGCTAGTCGAACAGCTTACCAAAGGTTTTGGCGGAAGCAGACTGGTCAACGCACGTTTTGACGAAAGTCCAGGCAAGCTCTTTCCTCAGAAGTTTGAAAATTATGTTCAGGGCGTGCAGAGCGACGAAGGCTTCTTGGAGTACTCTCGTCAGGTGGTTGGTCATTTAGAGACCGTCATTCAAGGCAAGCCAGGGGCGAAAGGTGGCTACATCATGATGTGCGCCTACAATGATGCCGAAGGCCACAGACATGGGGTGTTCCTTTTGCGAAATACTGTTGGGCAAATCTTTCGAAAGGAGTCGCGCGGTTTTGAAGTAGAGCCAGTGATGCATATTGACACGAAGAACTTGGCCATGGCCTGCCGGATAGATGTGGGCCGATTTCGTCAAAGGGCAGGAACCTACCTTGAGTTGACACATAAATCAGAAAATGAAGTGAGTGCTTACTTTTCCGATTGGATAGGTGTTCAAGAAACGATGAGTAGCAAAGCGATGACTACAAGTCTTCAAGATTTGCTTGGTAGCATTGAGATGCCGATGAATGAAGAGACGGGCGAAGTGGCTACTAAAGCGGAGACATTTGAGCGCGCTTATGAGCATGTCCGCTCAAACCCAAGCAAAGTTGTCGACATTCACGAGTTGAGTCAAGAGCTTTACGGGAGTCCTGCACGTATTGAGGAAGAAGCGCGCGACCACGGCATAGAGATAGAACAAGAATTCAGCTACAATCCTTCTGCGCTAAAAGAGTTGGTTATGATGCGTGCTTCTGCCGAAGGAATTGACCTTCGTTTTCCTCGCGCTGCGCTTGAAGATGGGATGATGTACACAGAAGGCGAAGGGCTGAATATGAAATTGGTGATTGCGTGTCCAGAGTTAGCGGCGAAGGTGTTTGGCTGATCTGTTGATCTTAAGTCTCTGATTACCTTTAAGCAAACTGATGCGAATTATATATCAATACACATTCCTTCTTTTTTGCCTAATCTTTTCTGTTGCGCTAAATGCACAACAAAGAGCACTGCTAGATTTGGATGGAGTACCCCTGTATAGTGTGTTTGATAGGGTAGAATCAGTTTTTGGTGTAAAGGTCTATTACCACCCAGACCATATTCCCTCTTACGAGACTTTTATCAGTACTGACAGTTTGAGCCTCTATGAGCTTTTTCAGCAAGCGACCATGGGGACCTCCTTGAAACTCGTGAAATATGATGCTTCCAGTTTTATAGCAGCCCCAGAGAGGTTTCAAAGCAAAGCGTACGCTGATGAGGTGGTTGAAGGATGGAGGTCGGGTCGGTACAGATCGCCAAGTGATGAGACCGCTTCTTTGCTCCGTATTGTACGTGGAGAAGATCGGGAGCAACAGTCTATGCACAAGTTCATTGGACAGATTCTTGATGATGACACAGGCGAGCCGATATATGGGGTGACGGTTTTTCATCCACTACTAGCAAAAGGCACGACATCGAATCTAGAAGGAGTATTTGAGCTAGAATTACCCTCGGGTGTTCACCAATTGCAAGTCCGATTGCTAGGGTATCTGGAGCAGCCTATTGAGCTACTCCTGTTTGACGAGGGTTCAGTAGCCGAAATCTTACTAACGGAACAGGCCATTGGTATGGATGAGGTTGTCGTTAGTGCACGGTCAAACGAACAAAATCTTAGAGATCAAGCGACGGGGATAAGTCGCTTAAGTTCAGTTGATTTGAAGAAGCTGCCAGTTTTGGCTGGAGAGCTGAATGTGTTACAATCTCTTGCGACACAGGCTGGCGTGAGTGCTACATCAGAAGGGTCTTCTGCTATTACGGTGAGGGGAGGAGGCTTAGATCAAAACCTAATCTTGCAGAGTGGGATGCCGATACTTTATCCAGCTCATGCGCTTGGTTTCTTTCCCCTGACGCACCCTGACATGGTCGCGGGAGTTGAGCTGTATAAGGGGTATATACCCGCAAGGTTTGGGGGTCGATCAACAAGCGTAGTCGATATTTCGTGGAAGTCAGGAGACTATAAAAACTGGAGTCTGAACGGAGGTACAAGCTTTTTTTCTTCTCGTTTAAGTGTTTCTGGACCAGTTGTGAAGGACAAAGTGGCCATTATCGTAGGAGGAAGGTCAAGTCACCTAAACTACCTGCTTAAGCAGGTGAGGAACGGAGATGTCAAACGATCTGCAGTTGGATTCTCTGACCTCTCAGTAAAAATCAGTACGAAGTGGAAAGGTGGAGGCATGGACGTCTCAGGGGCATACGCACAGGATGACTTTCGGTACAATTACTTTTTTGGCTATGACTATTTTAATTTTCAAGGAGGTATAAAAATCCGACAAAAGGTAAACGACAAAACCTACGTACTTGCTGACGCAACGACTAGTTCTTTTGTCAATTCATTGAACGAGTTAAGGACATCAAGAGGTGAGTCAACCTTACGATCTGGTATCAATCAACATCAAGTAACGGCCTCATTACAACACACTAGATCGGATGAATTGTCCTTTAGAGCTGGCATAGGATTTACGTACTATCAGTCTGAAGCTAGGGAGCTGAGTTCACCATTGCGGTCTCCGGTGATACCATATTCGTATGAAGATCCAGACCTGTTACTGCCTTATGCGTTTGGGGAGTCTGAATGGGAGCTTCTTCCACCCCTTTCGTTGCAGGCAGGAATACGCCTCAGTATGCCTAGAACCTTCATTCCTGCCGGTCTGCGGTATAGATACGAAGGCTTGCCTGGGGCAGGGAACGTGCTAGAAATAGAATCGAGAACGGCGCCCTCGACGTTTGCGCATCCCTTTCAAGTCCAACCACGGCTAGCGCTTTCCTATCAGATTGATAATCGCAATATCATTGCTGTAGCATACAGTAGAATGATACAAGCGATAAGTCAGCTGAGCACAACGGTCAGTCCAACACCCGCAGATATGTTCTTCGTTTCATCCGAGCATATACCGATAACACAATCAGATGGTGTAAGTCTTACGTACAGCGCTCTGCCAGAGCGTGTCACCAAACCCAATGGCTTCGATGTGAGTGTGTATTGGCGCAACACAAATGGGGTCAACCTTGGCCGTCAGGGTGAGTTGTTGCGAAGCTCGGATTTTCCAGAACAAGGCATATACAGTTTACAGGGGTATGCGTATGGAATAGAGTTGGGTTATTCTTTGAAAGCGCGCACTTCTTCTCTTGACATTAGTTATAGTGCAGGAAGGAGCTGGCTAAGGCCAAATTTTGACTACCCTGAATTCAGGCTGGGAGATCGTACGCGCATACCTGCTCCTACAGATATACCTCATCAGGTGAACCTGCAGTACACGACACGTTTTTCTGGACGGACGAGTTTTACAACCGCTTGGATGTTTGCGTCAGGTCGACCGATAACTGCAGCTGACGCTCAGTTGCCATTTGACGGATTAATTGTCCCGGTTTTTGGTCAAGTTAATGGATCGCGTCTACCCTCAACTCACCGACTCGATTTATCTTTTGTTGTAGACAACTCACAATCGCTTCGTAAAGGAGTTCGCTTAGGCTTCGGGGTGTCTTTCTACAACCTTTATCAGCGCGAAAACCCTTTCCTTGCGTACTACAGATATGCAAATGGCGGCCGACTTACTGGATATCAATTTGCTCTCATTGGAGATGTGATTCCAGCACTAAACTTCACATTGACATGGGATTAAATCGACAATTAATAGTTGTATTAATAAGTATATGTTGTATAGCTTTTTACGGATGTGTAAAGACAATTGATTTAAATGAGGATATAGACGAAACATATTTATTTGTTGATGGTAATATAGTCGTTGGGGAGAGCGAGCAGCGCCTTTCCATTGGACGAACAAACGGCGTAAATTCGGTATTACCTACTTTTGTTCAAGGGGCTACAGTGATTGTAAAAGATTATACAAATGATGAAGAGTACACCTACATTCAGTCAATAGACAACACCTATGAGTCAGTATTTTCTGGTGTCCTTGAAACCGAATATCAATTATTTATAACACTTCCAAACGGAGAGGTTTTTAAAACGGACACAATTCGATTAGGGGCAGCGCCAAATTTGAGTTTTTCTGGAGATGTAAAACCAAAAGTCAGGTTGAATGTAGAGGGTGATTCGGTCGTTTCTCGCATAGCTACTGCGGAGGTCAATTTTGATACTCCTTCAACGCCCTCACGCGATCTTTTTGTCGTACGTTCAAGATTTGAATATGCAATTACTGACTTAGTATGTGGTCCATTTGATAATGCGATAAAATGTTATTTCATTGATGGAATTAATGTAGATCAATTTAACATTTTAGATTTGTCAAGGTATGGTGTTGATGAAACTATAACATTTCAGATAGGATCATATGGTATAGATGCACGCATGTCGGAAGAATCAATAGTCATAGTGGATATCAATCGAGCAGACCAGCAATCAAAACCATACTATCAGTCTATAGCTTCTTC
>CALDTK010000219.1 GCA_937924035.1 uncultured Saprospiraceae bacterium
ACCTACCTCGTAGATGAGAAGCGTGCGTTTATCGAAGTCGCCTCAGCCAGCGGAATGGTGTTGCTTACAAAAGAGGAGCGGAATCCTATGCATACCTCCACTTACGGCACAGGCCTTATGGTAAAGGATGCGATTGAAAAAGGAAAGACTGAAATCTACCTGTTACTCGGGGGAAGCGCCACCAATGACATGGGACTTGGTATTGCTTCGGCGCTGGGAGTTGAATTTGAAGGCACTACAAACCTATCCATTAATGGAGGTAATTTAAGCGAAATTAAAAATGTTAGCCTTTCGGCAAAACCTATTTCACGAAACGTGAACTTTACGCTCTTTTGTGATGTGACGAATCCGATATACGGACCGAATGGTGCTGCACATGTCTACGCCCGACAAAAGGGTGCAAGCGACAAAGAGATCGAACTTCTGGACCAAGGTCTGCGGCACGTGACTACTCTACTCCAACCCTTTACCGATGTCGACCTATCTACACTTCCTGGAGGTGGCGCAGCAGGAGGAATCGGAATAGGGATGCTCGCCCTTTTTAAAGCAAAATTGCAATCTGGGTTTGCAGCGATCAGTGAATTAACGAGTCTGGAAAAACACCTTGAATGGGCAGATGTCGTCATCACCGGTGAAGGTCAAATCGATAGCCAGTCTTTACAAGGTAAGGTGGTTGGCAACATCGTCGATTTATGTTTGAAGCATAAGAAGCCATGCCATGTAGTGGTAGGTCATTCTGCTTTCACCAAAACCTCAGCTCTCTCAAATGGAATCACCAGCCTTTCTGCGCTGACTGATTTGGAGTCGGATGTACACGTATGTATGACCCAAGGAGCTAGGCTGTTAGAAGAGATTGGCGAGCGATTGACTACATCATATTTCTCAAAACCTTAGACTTGTCGACATCCGAGAGAGCGTTGAATGAACAGCATTAGTCACTATTGGCATGTTATTGATTTCGACTAAACGAAAATGTACTTCGCAAGTTTGTATTCAAACCTTATGCAGTTCAACACTTCCCTGCCAGCAGCCCTTAGGCCATACTACGAGCAAGAGCTATCTAGCTTTCGCCAAAACCTAGATCAAGGTCGCCTAAATAGCGCTTGGAAACACCTTGAACGAGCGCACATTATTGGACAACGATATCCTTTTGCACACTCGTTTGTCCATTGGAAAATGCTACAGTTCGGAATCAAAATCAAAAACAGGAAAGAAGTCCTAGGGCAAATTCCGAGATTACTCGTCGGCGGGATTAAGTCTTTTGTCGGAAAAGTTCCTGTCGGAAATCCAGGTGGAGCGAATGTTCCACCACTCAAGCCATTCCCAATCGAAGAGGAGTTACTAGAGATATTTGAGCAGGTAGGGGTTGCGGTCTAAGCTGGCACGATAAGCTACCTTCACACCATGCCCAATCTTCCCCTCAATAAAATCCAAGTCATCGAATTCACCCATGTAGTCATGGGGCCGCTCGTCGGGAAAGTACTGCAAGATCTAGGTGCTGAAGTGCTACACGTAGAACCGCCTGGCGGTGATCCAACCCGTCGGATGAAAGGCTTTGGAAAAGGGTTCTTCACGTTCTACAATCACGGCAAAAAGACCGAAGAAGTCGACCTGAAATCACCCGCTGGACAAACCCGCATTCAGGAGGTTTTGGCGAAAGCTGATGTCGTCATAGAGAACTACGGACCTGGCGTTATGGATAAACTCGGATTGGGTCCTGACTCCTTACGAGAACGCTACCCTAGCCTCATTTACTGCTCACTGAAAGGCTTCATGCCTGGCCCATATGAAAACCGAATCGCAGTAGATGAAGTCGTTCAAATGATGGGCGGCCTCGCCTACATGACTGGTAATCCGGGCAAACCCATGCGCGCAGGCACTAGTGCACTCGACATAACGGGAGGCCTGTTTGGGGTGATAGGAATTCTCTCTGCATTGTATGAAAGAAAATCCTCTGGAAAAGGCAAAACTGTTCGTGCATCCCTCTTTGAATCAAGTGCTTTTTTAATGGGGCAATTTATGGCAGGACTCCCCCTCAAAGAGGATTCGAGTATCAACCCCATGCCAGCACGCGAACAGATTTGGGCAATCTATCAGCTTTTTCAAACGGCTGATGATCAACAAGTTTTCATCGGTGTAATTAGCGACAAACATTGGGTGAGCCTCTGTCTTGCCTTTGGTTGGAGCGATCTCCTTAAAGACGAACGTTGGTTGACAGGACAGGGGCGTATTGCTGGGCAAATCGAGCTCGTCGCTGAAATAGAACAACGATTAAGAGTACTACCCTACCTTCAAATAGTTGAGTCCTGCTTACGCGAAAACGTGCCCTTCGGCGAAGTGAACAGCCCGTTAGAATTAATTGATGATGCACATTTGAATAGCGGATATTTGGAAGAAGTAATTGATTTAAATGGTAAAAAAGTTCGGATTCCAAAAACTCCGATTCAACTAGAAGAATAGGATAAGAACACCTTATGTAGATCAACAAATAAAAAAGCCCAAGCATCATGGATACTTGGGCTTTTTTATTCAAGATACATACAACCTATTCACAAGTTGCAAATGCATTGACATGGTCTTGAAAACCAGACCACTTCTTTGCGTTTTCTGCATTTAATACCGCATCGCATCCTTCAAACAAGATCGCGTACTGCTCATCGTAAGTCTTCTTGTATAGGCGGTAACCAACTTGACCTGGACGCTTAACATAGTAGCTTTTCTCATTGCCACCTGCAACTTTAACCCCAGCTACTCCTGCTGACATCGTTTCTTTCGCGAAGGGGTCATCGTACACACGAATTCCAGTTGCTGTTGATGGGTTGAGAAGCTGCATCAAAAGCGTACGCTTCTTTTTCTTTACCATCACATCGATGGTCTCAAAATAAGCATAGCCCTCTTTGAGCTTGTTCGCATCAAGATCTTCATCCCAGCGCTGAGCATCGTACAACTTATCTAGTGCATTGGACATGTTGTCCCAGCCTGAAGGAGGCAAGTACATGAAAGCGATTTCAGATGGCTCGAGCTTCATCTTCTTGCCGTTTACAGTAATTTTGATCTCTTCTATGAGGCCTTTCTTACGGTCAAGATCTTTAATGGTCCCTTCTAATACAGTCCCATCGTTGAGGGTAATGTATGAAGGCTTTTTGTGGCTAAAGCTATTAGCTCCGGTAGCAAAGTCCTGAGCAGCAAGCGAGAAGGCTGCCAAAAGGCATACGATAAGTATGGAAAGTCTCATCTGTGTTTTGTTTTAGGTGTGGTTGTAAACTCTACAACTATAACAAAATTAAGGATTCACCGCTCTTTTACGGACTGAGCTTTCAACAGTGGTTGCACTTGTTACTTCAATGCTCTTGTGTGTACACGAAGTGCGTTCAACCTAAAGCCATACGAATCGTGGAGAAGTCGATGAATTTTTATGTTCAGAGTAAAGCGGAATAACTGATCTGCTAGCTTAGGGGGCTGTTATTCAGGAGCCACAAATACAAGCGAGCTTGATTTTCACGTCTAACGGTGTAATCATCAACCTGGGCGTGATTGCGGCGGGTGTATTCGTGAAGCTGCTGCATTCCGGTACACCAGATTTGGTGATCGGGACGATTGTCTTTGTGCTGGTGGTTCAGGGAGCGATGCGGATACTTCGGTTGGGGGATTGAAGGATAACTAAGCAGCGTAGGGTCGAGACTCGCTACCAATAATAAATATTCTATAAGAGCTTAGGTAAAGAGCCATTTCCTAATCTTTCCGCGTTCGACCCCACGCTATTGTTATTCGACTGCGTTGCAGTCTTGGATCATGTCCCGACCGCGAAGTGGTCGAACAGGCGTAGCACTGAGTCAAACGCACAAAGGATCGAATGGAAAACTGCCCCAGACTTACAGAAGACATTATGCTTGACTTGCACCTGTTGACTCGGTGCTAATCTTATCGCTAGCCCGCGTCGGAGCACAGCCACAACCACCTATTCGTGACAAAGAACCCACCTTGTGATAGTATAATATGATACTATCATGAAACCACCGTACAACCTCACCAACCCGATGTTGAAGTTACTGACTCCCATCTCAGAGAAAATCGGTGAGGTCAACGCAAACCACCTCCATCGACCTTCACCAGAGTTACGAATGCGTAATCGCGTGAAAACGATCAAGGCTACTTTGGAAATTGAGGGCAATACGCTTTCAGAAGAGCAGATCACAGCCATTATCGAACATAAGCGTGTGGTAGGCCCTAAGGAGGATATCCAGGAGGTAATCAATGCGATAGAGGCGTACGATCGGATCCACGAGTTCAGCCCGAAGTCACTGAGCTCTTTTTTAAAGGCACATAA
>CALDTK010000220.1 GCA_937924035.1 uncultured Saprospiraceae bacterium
GTTGTCTAATGAGTATAAACGTCGCGAAGCCAGAAGAGCTAGTAAGTCTGTTGTTGCGTCGCGACGAAGCAGGGATCCGTTCAGTATTCGAAAATTATGGACCTGCACTAAATGGTGTAATCGTACGCATCGTTAAAGACACTCGTATTTCAGAAGAAGTCCTTCAAGACACACTTGTGAAAATTTGGAATAAGATCGAACTTTATGATGCCAAGCAAAGTGGGTTATTCACTTGGATGATGGGAATAGCGAGGAATACCGCTATTGATCGCGTACGTTTGAAGGGCTTTCAGGTCACTCAGAAATCCGAATCGTTCGATGCGCCCGTACATGAGAGTAGAGTTGATGAAATCAGCACTGCATCGGTCGACATTGCCAAGCTTACAGCTGGTATGGACCCCAAGTATCTGGATGTACTCCAAAAGATGTACCTCGAAGGATATTCAACGAGTGCTGCTGCAGAGGCTCTAAACCTTCCTTTGGGTACAGTCAAAACTCGTCTACGCACAGCATTGACAATGCTTAGGGAAAAAGTTAAATCAGAGAAGGACATCCTATTTGGGACTGTTATACTTGGCATTGTTGTATACCTACTATGGACATTTCTTTAACCGACATACGGGACTACGGTCTGCTTGAGCTATATGTGCTCGGCGAGCTTGCCCCCTCTGAGCGGATGCGGGTTGAAGAAGCAATCCGTCAGTATCCCGAGCTTAAAACTGAGCTTGCTGAAATTGAGCATGCTTTTAAGCATTATGCTTTCGCCAAAACAGTAACTCCAGAGCCTCGAGTTCTTGACCAAGCGCTAAAAACAATTAATGCTAGTTCGATTCCACCGTCACCTCAACAGCCACCTTCTTCGGGTGGAGGTGCTGGACTTAGTGGCTTGTTTGGAGCACTAGCCTTAGTTTTAGCAAGTCTAGCAGGATATTTCTGGTATCAAACAGATCAAGCGAAAGATGCCTTATCAGTTGCGGAGGCAGAACTTGAAAATTGCATCACCACTAGCAAAGGCACGAACGAGGCAGTTGCTGTGTTAGATGATCTGCAACGGAAGGATAATCAGGTCGTCGCCATCGCCGCTACGGATAAATACGCTTCTACAAGCATCTTTATATATAACAACCCAGCTACTGAGCGAAACTACTTGGCCCTCGGTGACTTACCAGAACTCGGTCCTGATCAATCTTTCCAGCTCTGGTCTCTCAAAGAAGGCGTAGATCCTATTCCATTGACCGTGTTTGATGATTCGGAAACGATTGTTCCTGTTTCCTTCGAACAAGGCACTGGTACCTACGCGATTACCATTGAGCAGAGAGGAGGGGCGACTAGTCCTAACCTTGACCAATTGATTGGAACTTTCGGAATGGCAGGGTAAATTTCATGTGACTATAGAGGGGGTTTCCTTCCAAATCGCTGACCTTTCTTGAAGTGCGATTTTCAACTTCCGTCGATCACTTCTCCACCTACGTCTTGTAAGTGTCTCTTTGATGCTGTGGTGACGGCAAGGTTTGGTACTTTTGACCCCGCTTAGCGACAGTCATGTTGCTTTGCTTCTTAGGCTTTCGCCAAAACCTGCCCGGTAACAGTAAAGTAAAAGGGGACCTAAATAGGTTTTAGCGAAAGCTGAAATGCCCTAAATACTGGGCTTCACGAACGAATACACCGCATGGATCGCAATACGATCGTTGGCTTTCTTTTGATTTTTGGAGTGATGTTGCTTTGGACGCAGCTCTCTGCTCCTACTGCCGAACAAATCGCCGAACAACGCTATCAGGACAGTATCGCTAACGTTGTTACTACACCAGGTGCTGTAGCTGCTGCACCTACGCCTGCTACTTACGTACCTGATACCTCTGCACAAGGAGTCGCTTTGGCAAACTCTACTTTTGGTGCTTTCGCACCAAGTGCTAACACCTTGGCAAAGGAGTATACGCTCGAAAACGACTTGATAAAACTGACTTTTTCTAGCCTCGGGGCACGAATCACGAAGGCTGAGCTGAAGACATACGACAAGTTGGCGCTGGGAGAAGACAAAGAAGAAATTCGTTCGAAGGTTTTACTGCTTGAAGATCCTGGAAACGAATGGAGCTATAAGTTACCAGCAACGGGAGCTGCAGGTGGATTTGTCAATACGAACTCCCTTCCCTTTGAAGTACAGCAAGCGGGTAATGCATTAACCTTTACCGCACCCGCTCAAGGTGGTGGTTATTTCCAACAGCGTTATACACTTGGTGAAGATTACACCATTGATTATGCCGTAACAACCAGTGGACTTTCAGCAGCAACAGGAGCTATCGAAGCGCTTGAGTTGAAGTGGGTTAATTACCTGGATAAAATCGAGAAGAACGTTCAATACGAGCAGCAAAATGCGCTAACGTATTGGAAGGAATTGGAT
Organism: uncultured Saprospiraceae bacterium; assembly: GCA_937924035.1. Lineage (GTDB taxonomy): Bacteria > Bacteroidota > Bacteroidia > Chitinophagales > Saprospiraceae > CALDTK01. Next base: position 2,399 of record CALDTK010000220.1, read on the forward strand.
GAAAATCCTGATTATGTTTCTGCAAGTGGTGAGGATACTGAGATCTCTGACGGTCGCGTAGCGTGGGTGAGTAACACCAACCAGTTTTTCAATACCAGCCTTGTAGCCTCTGATGTTCCC
>CALDTK010000221.1 GCA_937924035.1 uncultured Saprospiraceae bacterium
TGTTGCAGCTAAAGCACTCAACTGAAGAGGCAACGGCTAACAAGGACTGCACATGCCCCGAGCAGGTAAATGGTTGGTTCATCATAGAGGCATAAAAACAATGGTCAGCAAAGCAATTGATTCAATCAGCTATCACACAACTATTTCGTCAGATGTCCGGCTCAAGATAAGTCCCGAGCGTATGAGCGGTGAATGCAACGGCTGTCTCAGGTATCCAATCAGACCGGGCTTTATGCTGCACGTTCCTGCGTCAATGATCAGAGGCAAAATCTTGTCAGCTAAAAGTGATGCAAAGTTTCTCGTCAAGTCGCATGGCGTTGAATTAAGCCTGACTTGCGAACAGTTGGCATCTAAGTATCCGGTGTTGAGCATTGCCAAATGAACTTGACAAATGGCACAGATATAGCCTACATTAAACCCGTAGCTAGATACGAATATCTAGTCGGGCCTGAACCCCCGCAAATACAGAGCGCACAATTAGACGCTCCTTACGCGTCTTTTTTTTGGCCTACGTTATGGTGGGCTGGTGTGGGACTGGCTTCGGCTGGGCGCTCTCTGTGGCGTAGGTTCAACTCCCATTTACATCAGCCCGCCACCCATCTTTTGAACCAGATTGTGGCGGACTCTTTACACACAGAGGCTGCACAATGATCAACCTATATCAAATTATTCTCGTCGGACTTGGCACTTACATGTGTATGGTTTCGCTGTCGTATTGGATTTGGCCAGCGGTGGAGGTTAAGTCATGAGCGATCTATCTGTAGGTGACGAAATCGCGTTTAAGTCTGGCCACTACGGCAACTGGCAGCTTGTAAAGATTGACAAGATTACCCCGTCTGGGCGCATAAACGCTGGCCACTACACATTGAATCCTGACCTGTCTATTCGTGGCCAATCCAGATGGGATATCACACGCACCGCATTGCCTACGCCAGCAATAAGAGAGGAAATAAAGCGCTATCGGTTAATACATAACCTTAAGCACAGTGTATGGGCTGATCTATCTACGGATCAACTAGAGCAGGTATTTTCCATTGTTCAAGGTGGGGTTAAGTCATGAACGCGGATCAAGGCCGTTTATGGAATCAGCTCACCGACAAGTGGCAATACTCAATTGAATTAACCGCAGTCCATCGTCACCGATTTAGACTAAAGCACATGGCCAACGTCGGGATGATCGATTCAATTTTTGTTAACGGCTTATACCTGTATCGACTGCCGCCACGGGGTAAGTCTGGGGGTAGATCATGAACGACTTGGATGATTTCCTAAACGCAAAAGGCTGGGGATTGCGTAAGCATGAAGACGGGCAGATAACTCTATCCAATACTGACGGCAGTGGCGTAGTTGTTCGTGAAGGAATTGCCGCTGACTCTATAGCAGAGGCTTTGTTGCATCGGCTACTTGATGAAATGTTAGTGGAGATGGATTCATGAGCAAACCAATCTACATCCAGCCAATTTCAGAAGCAGCGCCGCACGACGACCAGGCATGGAGCTTTGAACAACTTGATCCGTCATGGATCAAGTACGTTCCAGCTAATAGAATTGAGGGGAGAGTCATGAAGAATCCAGCGCCACAACCTAACCCGAATTTTGCCAGCGAATTGAATCGAGTCTGGCCGCCTGAGCCGGAGGAATGGATTGATCAGATTGATGCTGAGATATTGCCGGATAAAAAAGCATTTCAAGACCTGACCAGCATATCAGCGGGCTTGTTAACCGGGGGCCGTTTGGACAATCTATACGCGATCTGTGAACGCCAGTCATCTGTATCGACAAGCAAGCTTCAGGGGCTTGTTGATGAGCTTAGAGAGCGCGATAGGAAACTAGCTTTGCAGTTGATTGCACTTAGAGATTTGGGAGGTGACGCATGACTCCGTATCAAGCTGTATACGTTCTAATGACAAACACTCGCGGGCACACAATCAAGCAGGCTGGTGTCTTTGACAACGATAGCACCAGAGAAGCGATTCAATGCCTTATGGACTTTGTTACTGCTCCTGATAGCGTGTTATCACCTGATGATAACCCCGTGAAAACCGGACTCAGTGACCGAGAGCGGCGACTGATGGGTGCCGCTTATGACGCTGGCAGGGAAAACGGCGAACTGCACGGCGAGGATGTCGGCTTGTACTCAACGTTTGAAAATTGGCTTGGTGATGTTATTTCAGATGGCGGCCACACAGTTGAGGAATACGTCAGCAGCACATACTGGGATAAGCCGTTAGCCTCGCTAGCATCGCGGGGGAATGACAGTGAATAACCCCAAACGAATCCAACGCAACCGCACTAAGGGCTGGAAGATGCCGGACAACACAATTTACGTCGGGCGTGGCAGTAAGTGGGGCAACCATTTCGCCGTTAGCAAGTATGGCAGAGATGGCGCGGTGGACAAGTTTCGCCAATACATCGGCCATCCAAACTCGCCGCATGATTTTGAGTTTCAGGATATAGAAGAAGAGCTGACCGGAAAGAACCTAGCTTGCTGGTGTAGAGAAGATCAAGCCTGCCACGCTGATGTATTGCTGGAGTATGCCAATCCAAACATTACCAACACAAATCCATAGTTGCGTCATGACAGTCGATGCCACTATTATTATTACACTCTGCCATCGCAGAGCCACAATTCAAAGTGGGCTGAGGAGCGCGAACTCCCCAGACCCGCACGCGACAATCTTACTAGGAGATCGCACACATGCCGAGTAATCTTAGCATTGCCACTGCCTTTCTGCGCACTGGTTTTTTATCCACCTTTGTAACTTTTCCTGCCTCCGGTCTGTCTGGAGGTGTGTTGTGAGAAGCAAAAACAATGTCTGGTTTCCCTTCTTTGTAAACGACTGGATGGGCGATACACCTACCTTCACGTCAACCCAGCACGGCCTCTATTTGCAGATGATTTGTCTGTACTGGAACAACAAAGGCCCGATTCTTTTTGACAAAGAACGTTTGCACAAAATGTCAATGTTGAACAAGCGAACTTTCAACAAAGAGTTTCCAGAAGTTTTAGAAAAGTTCACCGTAGAAGATGGCAAATTACACCACAAAAGAGTTGATATAGAACTCGCTAAGTTGGTTGATTTAAAAGAAAAAAGAAGCAAGGGCGGGAAAGCCGGTGCAAAGAAAAGGTGGGCTGATTCCCAGCAGCAAAATGATAACACATGCCATAATTCTGTTATAGCAAAAGGGTCTGTACGCGTGTCTGACTCTGACTCTGACTGTTCCCTAACGGAGGACTCGGTTTATGAAAGTAACGGGTATAAGGAACTGGCCCCATCAAATCGCCAGACCGTTGGGGGAAATGTCGTAGCGTTTGCGGCCACTGCTGAGGATGAATTCTGATGCAGCTAAGACCCTATCAAACCGAAGCCATCAACAGCCTGCGTAACTGCATCGGAAACGGCAACACACGGCCTGTTCTTCAAGCCGCTACCGGATCAGGTAAGACGGTTATAGCCGGAACCATAATCAATTCAGCCAACATCAAGGGATTCAGAACCCTGTTTGTGGTTGACACCATCGATCTGGTTGATCAAGCCGTCGAAACATTTCAGCGCATGGGAATGGATGTTGGTGTAATGCAGGGATTTCACGAGCTTGATAATTCTCAAGCCATGACACAGGTTTGCACCGCTCAAACTTTGGCCGCTCGAATCAAGAAAAGCTATAGTTCGTGGGAGCAGTACCCGGTCGGGCTAATTATCATCGACGAATGCCATGTGCAATACGCCGTTCGGGATATTCTCGCCGTGCTGTATCCGAATATTCCAATCATCGGACTCAGCGCAACACCATTTTCGAAAGGCATGGGAAAGTTTTATAACGATTTGGTTGTAGCGGTCCCAATGCAGCAATTAATCGATGAAGGGTTTTTAAAACCGTTCAGGGTATACGCGCCAGACGATCCTGACTTAACCGGCGTCAAGACAAACTCAAAAGGCGATTACGATGCCGGTGAAACTGAAAAACGATTCACACCGCCAATCGTTGCCAACATTGTGCAGACATGGAAGCAACTTGGAGAAAACCGTCACACCATCGGCTTTGCGGTTAACGTCGCCATGTCCAAAGCTATGGCCGCTGAATTTGTTGCAAACGGGATTAACGCTGAACACGTCGATGGCTATGGGAGCACACCAGAGCAGAAGGATGCTCGGCTTAAGATTATCGAAAGATTCAAGGCGGGCGAGATTGATGTTTTGTGGAACGTGGGGATAGCCACTAAGGGATTTTCCGACGATAGAGTGAGCTGCATTATCGACGCAGCGCCCACTAGGAGTCTTTCGTTATTCATCCAGAAATGGGGCCGTGGCACTCGCGTAATGCCGGGGGGCGATAGTGATTGCATTGTACTTGATCATTCGGGCAACGTGCTTAGAAACGGCTTACCGCCAGAGGTACAAATCACTGAACTGGATGACGGCACCAAAGGCAATTCAGCGGATCGTAAGCGCAAAGAAGAACCATTGCCCAAGGCGTGCGGCAAGTGCAATTTCGTAAAGCCACCCAAGGTCCACAAATGTCCGAAGTGTGGCTTCGCTCCTGAACGACAGAACACGGTCGAGGTTGAAGAAGGCAAGCTTGTTGAGTTTGGAAAAAATGGCATGACCGCTCAACAGAAAGCCGACTGGATGTACCAGTTCAATCACATCCGAATTGAAAAAGGCTACAAAAAAGGATGGGCAATATTCAAATATAAATCGAAATTCAAGGAAGATCCCGCCGTACTCTGGCCGAAGAAAACTGTACCGC
>CALDTK010000222.1 GCA_937924035.1 uncultured Saprospiraceae bacterium
AAGAAGCACGCAAACTTGCTGAAAAGGCAGGACTCAAAGCCACCTTCGTCAATGCAGATTTGTACAGCGCTCCCGACCATATCAATGGTCAATTTGACATCGTCTTCATGAGCTACGGCACCGTCGGTTGGCTACCTGATATCAAGAGGTGGGGTAGAGTAGTCGGCGATTTTCTTAAGCCAGGTGGCAAGTTCGTCTTCGCAGAATTTCACCCAGCCCTCTGGATGCTTGACGAAGACTACCAGCTCGTCAAGTATCGTTACTTCACAGGTAGTCCCGAAATCATCGATACAGAAGGCACCTACACCGATGTCAAAGAAGAAAAACTTCAGACGATGGTGAGCTGGAATCATGGTCTCGCAGACGTCGTAAATGCGCTTCACGATCAGGATCTTTCACTTACGCACCTGGAAGAATATGACTACTCTCCATATCCAATCTTCGGTGACAAGGAAGTCGAACTTGCTCCGGGGCAATGGGGCATCAAAGGCATGGAAAGAAAACTACCCCTAGTCTATAGCCTCATCATGCAAAAGGCAAGTTGAGGAATGTGCTTGTACTGTCGGACCACCGGTCCGTAGTAAAGAATTGCTAGTTGACAATTGTCAATTGATAATATCAAGATGCATGGCACGCCTTCCGCTCGTGGCCTGCGCTGATTTTTAATTCACCAATTCAAAATCCTCTTACTCCCCAGCCCTGCGATCCAAACTCACACTCTGCCCCAATTCTACCAAAGGTTGCAGCTTGTATACTTCCAATAATTGGCTCAAGGCATCCGTATTTTCAACGACTAAAAGGATTACCGTGCTCTTAGAGGGTTGATCATAAAACGTGTAACTATAATTTTTAGATCTCGGACGATTTACAGCGGCAATCTCCTCAAATTCGACGCCAAGTCGATCCCAGTTTAATTCAGGTTCATCGTCAACGATGATGAGTTTGGTCAGCTGTGGGTAGCCCATAGATGCTTTCGCGCCTGGAGAAGTAAGTGGCGCTCGTAAGAAAGATGAACTCACTTTGAATCTCTTAAAAAGTTCATCTGTATAATTCGTTAATGATTGATCATTTTCTGAATTAGAATAGATGCCGACGCGATTGAGAAGTACGTTGAGGTCTTTATCAGAATTAGGGAAAGTTTTGGCGAAAGCCTCAATAGCTGCATCTACAAAAGGGCGATCTATAGTCTGTCGCTCACGCAAATAAGCATTGATAAGAGGGTGTATCGCTTTTGCAAAACCATCGATCGTTTCATCTGCATACCAGTCGCCCTCATCAACGTAACCATTGAGTTGTTCGTACGCCCAACCGTTACCGATAGCCGTTGCCAAGCCTTCATTAAAGTAGCTGTATGCATGCGTCGCAAACGGACTTTTACTGAGCATGAACCAATCATCAATTTGTTTTTGCAAACTCGCCGGTTGCTCGTCATAAATCGAGTGGCACATCTCATGAACAGCAACGCCTAGCGTCGCTTTGTAATCCTCGTCATTCTCACTCAGATAGCTACAAACCAAGGTGTTCACTTTCGGAACGGCACTCGTCACGCCACTTTCAAGCGGAATTGGACACAGCGCTGTCGTAAATGGAATATCGGCGGGCCAAGGAGTTCCGTAGAAATTACTTACTTGAAAAAATAGCCTCGAAACGCGCTCTTCGTATGCATCAAGAAAACGCTCGGTTCGTTGAATATTGGCAAGTTGAGGGTCCCAAACAAGCTTGCGGTAGTAAGGCTCAGCTTGCGCTAAAACCCGCTCTAGTTTCGCATGTTCTTGCACTGGAAGAAGACCAAAAATGCGTTGCGCAAAGTCTTCCAAATCTGTTGAAGCAGCACTGTGCATCCACATGAAATCCATGACCGTACGCGCACGATATCGACGCTTTGGTAGGCCAGATCGCCTGTAGCCTGCGGTGAAATCAATAGACTTGAAATCAGCAACTAGTCCTGTGAAAGCAGCGTCTCCAGCGGTCTTTTCTTCGATAAATGCCCGGTAACTCTGCGAACTGTGCTCTCCTTCCGCTGCTGTATGTACAAAATGAAAAACACAGAGCACTTCATTGGTCGTGAAAGAAAAATCAGGTGCTTGTTGTGCTTTCGCCAAAACACTGCATACAACCATCAGCATAGCGAGCGTAATAGCACGCAGCGTGCGGGTATGGTGTGTGAAGCGGATCATAGAAAGAGTAACGCTGGAAAGGTGGTAGATAGTTTGTGCCAACCGCCTTTGTCCTGAGAACCACTGGTTCGTAGGTAAAAGATAGTATATCAATTATCCCAGAAGCTCGTATCTTCCCTATTATCAATCTATAATCCTACTCCTGTGAAGTATCTACTACTAGTTTTAACTATACTCTTACTCTCCTTTCCTTCGGTTGCTCAGTGGACGCAAATTGGCCCAGATGGTGGGCCAGTCTTCGATCTTGAACGAGTAGATGGTGAAATTTGGATGGCCACTAGCGGTGGACTCTTCACCAGTTCAGACGATGGAGAAAGTTGGCAAGAGACAGATGTTATACCGCCGTCTTTGTTTGTACACAGTGTTCAAGAATTTGACGGAGATGTTTTTATTGCCACATCCCGAAGCGATATAAATATACATGGGCAATTTCGACGAGGGGCATTTGAAATTTTCCGTAGACTAGATGGTGAAACTGAGTTCGAAAAATTTACACTTCAGCAGTTTAATAACTATGGATTAGATGTTGAATCCATGTACTACTCCGGTCTGGTAAAACACAAGGATGCACTCTATGTGCACTACGGTAGTTCCTTCTGGGTGTCTCTTGACAATGGTGCTAGTTGGAACGAGCCCGACCAGAATGCACCAGGGTTTGTGCGCCAGTTTTATTCAAGTGAGAATACCTTGGTTCTATCCAACTTCATAGAAGCATGGTACTCAACAGATGGTGGAGTTAATTGGACAACGATACCTTCTTCAACTGAGCACTACATATCTCTTATGTCTGGAGATACACTTTTTAGAAATACATCGACGATTTCTTATAGCACTGATTTCGGACAAACATGGATTCCAACACCTTACTTTTCGAACTTATCTACGTTTAATAGCCGTGATGTCCTCGAATTTGATGAATCATTGCGCTTATTCAAATCCGATCCGAGAAATACCCTTATTGCTTCAGGTCTCAATACTGTTGACAGGCTTACTAACCTAAGTGAAATAGGAAGTATCCATACCTGTCTGAAAACGAATAATGGAGACTATTTAATAGGCACATCTCTTGGTGTATTTAAAGTAAATAGTTCTAACCAATCTCCTAGGCCAACGCATCAAGATGTTCAGGTTGAAGAAATCGACAATTTATTCGTTTCTCCTGAGAATAACTTGTATCGCACAACTGATGGTATTTTGTTTAGGTCTGTAGATCAAGGCGTAAGATGGGATACCATTACTGACGATATCAGTATTGGAGGGCAAAACCAAATCGTTTGGACCGGTACTACAGATCAGACGTTCAGGATATACAAGGATTATAATTTCCTAGTTACTACTGATGGCGGTCAGACTTTTACAAGGAAATCAATTGAGTATCCTGGATTTAACGTCTCCGAATGGGATTATACTCCTACGAGAATTTATGGCTCAAGGAACGATGAAGTCATGTACACCGAAGATGATGGTACAACCTGGATATCAATCCATAGTAGTGTGCCAGGCAGTTTTCCTACCTTCTATAACGCTGGTAGTTTTCAGCTTCTTCTTGGTTCCGATGGTATTACTATTACGCGAAATGACGGACAGACTTGGGATCATATCTATAATGATCGCGCTAATTCGTCAAAAGGTGGGTGTTTTTCCATAGGTGCTGAGCATATAGTCGTATTGGGGAATTTCGATAATGAACTACTAATCTCTCGCGACGATGGCATAACCTGGGCTTTAGTTGAATGGCCTGTTGGACTTCCTCTAGATCAATATCGTGGAAGTCCTTTGTTTGAGAATATTTTTAAAATCGGTGATGACTATTATGTCCACGCACTCATGAATGGAATCTACGTTAGCGATAGTCTTCAGGGGCCGTACACACCTCTAAATGAGGGAATGGATAATCCAAACACACTCGTCGCTCGCTATACAGATGAACCCAATATCTTCTTAGGAACAATGAATGGAAGTATCTGGAGGCATGGCGCTTCATTTAACAGAATTGAAGGTGTCGTTTTTGATGATGACAACGGTGATCAACAGTTTGGAACTGATGAATCTCCCGTACAAGGAGCACTTATCACATCTTTTCCAAATGGCCTGAATGCCGCAAGTCGAGCGGATGGTACTTACACATTGCTAGCTTCTGCATGGGGAGACACGCTGCGACCTACCCTCACGTTCCCATATGCAATCCCTACCCCAGAATACCACGTTGCAACAGCGGCCACTGGGCCATTTGATTACGCGGTAACCTATGAATCAGACAAGAATGACCTCGCAGTGCGCTTAGTCACAGGACTACATCGTCCAGGGTTCCCAACCTATGTTTCGCTTTCGGTCGAAAATATGGGGTCAACCGATATCCCCGCAGATTACTACATCGTCGCACCAAATGGTGTGACATTAGAGCCTCGATGGGGCACTTTCAGAGTTAGTGGAGACACGACTTTTATGAGTTTCTCGACACTCGCCTCGCACGAAACAAAGCAGAAGAGATTCGATATCTTAGTAGACCCTAACGTGCCGCTTACAACCGAACTCTGCTACCATGCTGGAGTTACAAGCATTTTTCAACCGGACGAAAATCTAGCTGATAACACCACCAGTAGTTGCGAAACGGTTGTTGGCTCTTATGATCCAAACGACAAGCAAGTAGATCCTGCGATTTTGGATCCAGCTCAGCCGTTTGGTGAAACTCGTTTGAATTACACAGTGCGCTTCCAAAACACTGGAACTTATCTTGCAGAAGACGTCGAAATTCGCGATCAATTAAGTCCAAAACTGGACTTGAGCACACTACGAATAGATGCTGTCAGCCATGAGCCATACACCATGTCAATTGATGATGGAAGAAACTTAGTCATTCGTTTTGAAGACATTATGCTTCCTGACTCCACCAGCAATGAACCTGAAAGTCACGGCTTCGTGCGTTTTAGCATCTTACCCAAAGAAGTGCTGGAGCTAGGCGATCAAATCCAAAATACAGCTCGTATCTACTTCGACTTCAACGAAGCTATTGTCACAAATACCGTTTTAACTACTTCCGCAACCATCAGCAGTACAACTTCTGTACTCAGCCTTGGAGCCTTGAGCTTTTACCCAAATCCAGCCCGCGATGTTGTTCGGATTGTATTCCCTCAACAGCTGACCGGCACGGCACAACTGGAGGTACATGACTTGTCAGGGAAATTACTCCAAAAATCAAGCATCGATGTCGAAAATGACAGCATAGACTACTCCCTAGGTCAATTGCCTGGTGGACAGTACCAGTTAAGCATCCAGGGCCAGGACGTTCAATTTACTGGTCAGCTAAGCGTAGTGCGCTAGCAACAGCTATTCTGCGATCCACGGGTTCGTAGGAACTCTTTCGCCTAGAACCAAAAAAGAAAGGGCTCTCAGTTTGCTGAGAACCCTTTCTTTTTTGAATGGAGTACGTTTTAGCGAAAGCTAAAACTTAACTACGTATCTCATTCCCTTCACGATCCAAAATTACCGGATCTCCAAGTCCGAGCTCCTTCAAGCCCTCCATCTGAGTCTCCTTATCACCGACAACGATGTAGCGCATCCCATCGGGCTTGATGTACTTCGCGATAATCTTCTTTGCCTCTGCAAGGGTCATTCCATCAAGTTCAGCTTGACGCTTTGCCTTGAAGTCAGCATCAAGGTTGTAGGTTGAAATTTGCTGGAGCAGTCGAAGCTTATCTCCAAGACTCTCATTGGCCAAGGCTTCAGAACGTGTGAGGGTAGTCTTGGTCTTTTCCAAATCTTCTGCGTTGTAGTCTTCCTCGTATCCATCCAAGATCTCCTTGAAGAGTTGAGCAGACTCCTTGGTCACGTTTGCACGCACATTGGCAAAAGCCACGAAGTAGCCATCTTGATTTGTCTGAGGTACACGAGAGTAAGCACCATACGTGTAGCCACGCTCTTCACGCAGTTGCTGGAATAAGCGAGCTCCTCCCGAACCACCAAGGCGCTCATTTACAACTGAGAGCTTGTAGTAGTCAGGATTATTCATGCCCGGCGCTGGCTGTCCGATATAAATTACAGACTGCTTTGAATCAGGTACGTCGACGAAGAATACGCGCTCTTTTCGGCCTTCATTCATCTCTACTTTTGGCAACGTTACCTCTGGTCCTTGCCACTTTGCGTTGTACGCCATAAAGGTTTTAGTTGCCTCTTTAGCGGAAACTGCTCCTACCACGTGGATCGTTGCTAGACGTGGATTGAAGTACTTGTTGTAGTAGTCCTTCATGTCTTGCATGGTTAGTGACTCAATCGACTTGATTGTTCCACCAGTTGGGCGAGCCATCTTATTGTTCGCACCATAAATCACTTTTTGGAAAGCTTGACGAGCAGCATAACCAGGTTGCGCAATTTGCGATTGAACACGCGCAAGAGCACCTGCTTTCAGGCGCTCAAACTCTGCCTCATCAAAGCGAGGCTCAGTCATCGCTTCCATCACCAGGGCAACAGATGCTTCGAAATTGCGAGATAGTGCGTCTACATAGAGAGTAGAGTTTTCGCGTCCAGCTCTAAACTGTACAGAAGCACCTAATTGGCCAATTGCATCAGCAAATTGCTCAGGTGTTTTTGTCTTGGTCCCTTCTAGAATTAGATCGGTCAAAATTGCCGCGAGTCCTTCTTTGCCAACTGGCTCAGCAAGCGCTCCACCATTGAATCTGATCGAGTAGCTCGCAAGCGGAAGTTCGTCACTTTCGACGCCCATAAGCTTTGCACCGTTGCTCATCTCACCCGTGTAAATCTCTGGAGTTTTGGCAACGACCTCACCTTCTAGTGCTGGCTTAACAGAACGGTCAATTTTTGATGGCGTACGCGCAAAATCAGTCTGCGACTCATCCATTGGCTCAGGTTCAGAACCTTCCGTGACGGTTTCTTCTACTACTTCTGCTTTTGTAGCACCCGTTACAATGAGGTCCATTTGCCCCATTGGGACGAAACTCGTCATCACATAAGGTTTCCCTTTGATGTACTTGTTGTAGACACGCATCACGTCATCTGGCGTCACGCTGAGTAGTCCGGCAGCTTGCACTTTTAAATAGTCTGGATCACCATTAAACTCATTTGCCCCAGCGAGCGCGAAACTCTTACTGAGCGCAGAAGACAGGTTCCCATAAAACTGAGTCTCCAATGAATTCTTGATGCGTTCCATGTCACGTGGATCGATACCATTCTTTTCAAAACGAGCCATTGCTTCTTCGATTCCTGCTTTGACATCGTCTAAGTCAACCTTGTCATTTGCGCGAGCAACGATCGTAAACTGACCCGCTAAATTGCTAGAACCATTGTATGCATACGGCTGTGAGGCGAGTTTCTTCTCCTCGACAAGTACGTTGTAGATAGGTGCGCGCTTACCATCGCTCAATAGCTCAGCGAGATAATCAAGTGGATACTCATCAGGATGAGTTGCTTCAACCACTGGCCATACCATCGTGAGTTGTGGAAGTTCTGCAAAATTGTCTTCATGATAAAGCGAGATCGTTTGGTCTAGCTTTCCCATTTGCGGTTTGAGCGGTTCTACTTCTGGACGAGAAGGAATCTCATCGAAATAATACTTTACCTGCTTGAGCACATCTGCTGGATCAACATCTCCAGCGATAACCATTGTTGCATTGTTCGGTCCATACCATTTGGCGTAAAACTCCTTAACGTCTTCAACTTTAGCTGCCTGAAGATCTTCAAGGCTGCCGATTACTTGCCAGTTGTATGGGTGCCCTTCTGGGTACATCGCTTTATCGATCACATAGCTTTCATGTCCATACGGGCGATTATCAACGCGTTGACGCTTCTCGTTCTTCACGATCTGCTTTTCGTTTTCAAACACCGGTACAGTGACGGTGTTAATCATGTAGCCCATGCGATCTGCTTCCATCCACAGGATGCGGTTCAAGGCATCTTTTGGAACCACTTCGTAGTAGACGGTGCCGTCAGACCATGTACCTCCGTTAAATTCACCGCCGAGGTCTTCGATAGCTTTGAAAAATTCGCCTTTTCCGACATTTTCAGAGGCCTGGAAGAGCATGTGCTCGAAAAAGTGGGCGAATCCAGTACGTCCAGGTTTCTCTCTGTTTGAGCCTACGTTGAACATGATCGCAACAGCTGCTACAGGATCTGAATGATCTTCGTGTATAATGACTTCTAGGCCGTTGTCAAGAACGTGTTTGGTGTAAGGGATGTCTAGGTTTGCGGTCTGCGCCAAAACCAGTGTTGCACTCAACAAAAATGCTGAAGCAGTTAGGATTCGTTTGATCATAGCTAGGGGTTTAGATGCGAATGTGCTTACGCCAAAACTTTTTGCGAGGGAGCACTGATGAAAGGACAAGATAATAAAGCATTGCGTTGCACCATATTGTTCTCGACAAAAGCGAGGTTTTGCACTATGAAGTGACCTGTCAAGTCCTGGTTCTGCATGCTTTTGCGTACGAGGCGCTAAACACAGCTGAAAAGAATATTGCCTTACATTAGTGAATGATATTTATACCGATATGAAAAATCAATGTCTGTTCATTGTCCTATTCCTTTACCTTGGAACTCTGGCATCAGTCAACGCACAAACGACACTGTCCTTCACGAGTCGAGGAGATATTGCTTCTGTTATTGGATTTTCAGTTAGGGGCAATCCTTTCGTTTCTGATGACACGAAAAAGATTGGCGCGCGCGCATCTTTCGGCTTTGAGGCTGCACATGTTGTTTCACAAAATCAGTCAGTAATTGCTGGCATTGAATACGCAATTTCTGGATTTGACTATCGAAAAGATTTAATTTTTGGGTCTGATATTGATCCAATTACGGGGCAACCAATTAGCTCGAGTTATTCCAAAGGAGCTTACCGATACGATTTCATAGCTCTTCCGTTAGGGTATAGGTGGACGAAGCCAAATGAGAAATGGAAGTTTTATGGTCAAGTCTCACTAATTCCAATGGCCTATCTGAGGACGATTAAGTCTAATCGCTTCTCAGAATCTGGAACCATCTATGATCGCATTACAGAGAGTGAACGCAACTTTGATTTTCAAGATTTTCATCTCGTTGGTTCTGCAGCAATTGGGATGGAGAGGACAATTTTCAAATCTTGGGTGATAGGTCTACAGCCCACATTTCGAGTTCATGTAAACTCAATCACGAGTACAGAATTTAAGGAAAGACCTTGGACAGCTGGCCTTCAGCTCAATATTGGAAGGCAACTCGCAGGCCAGTAATTTTTAAGTTGGAGCTTTTATACTTCTCTATCATGAGAACCGCAGGTTGGTACATAGCCGCAAGCAGCAGTATGTTGCAGTCAGTAGGTGAGTTGCGATCACTGACAAGCTAGTACCCTTAATTTATTCCTATGAGACGTATTCTTATTATCGCATTCAGTCTTCCATTATTTACACTCCAAGCTCAAACCGAGGAAGCAACGAGCCCTCCAAGAGCTAGTATTGCTTTCCAAGCCACCTTTGACTATTTCGGAGGATTCGCGGAAGTTTATCTAAAACCGAAAGTAAGCGTGTGGACGTCCTTGAATTATTATCAAGTCAGTCGTGAACTCGGGTTTGGTGAAGACACGACAAGAGGTACTCTCTTTAGACCTGCACTGGAAACGATGTACTTTGAAAATGTTCAGCAATCGATGACCCTTCGATCTGGAGTCCGATTCTATCAACAATCAAAAAAACGACAATGGTTAATTTGGTATTCACCGATTGTTGGTTTCAGCAATTTGACCGCTCCACCTGACGAATATATACATGCATATCAGCGTGAAGATTTACACTATCTATCTGAGTTAATAGGAAGGCTTAAAACTGAACGGGAACTTGAGCTAGGAGGTGAAGTAGGAACTCGATGGATGTTTTGGCGAAAGCCTCAAACCAACACAGGATTATTTCTTGAAGGAAGTGCCTTTTTGCTCGGCGGTCGATCGCTCATCGAAAAAAATGCAACTACAGATTTTGCCTCGCTTGAACTCCGAGCTTCTATTGGTTTTGTATTTTAACTTAATAAAGTTTTCCTATATGAAATATGTATTCATATTCCTAGCTATTGTTTTTTCTTTTACCCTTTTTGCTCAGTCTGAGGATGCTACTCAGCTCAGGAGGCATGAGATTTCAACAGATCTTTCAGGTGCCTTTTTGAATAATTATCGTATCGAATATAACCGAAAAGGAACTAGAAAAGGTGCTTTCGTTATAGGGTTGAGAATGCGCTCAGAAGTAGCCGGAGTAACACTGGATACGAATCGAATGTTGCGCGACTACGAACGCAGCTTATTTATACCACAAGGCCAACGCGCGCTTGACTTGAGTGTTGGCTTTAAATCATATATCGGTAGCCGGCATCCTCAACGAGGTATCTGGTTTCAATTAACTGCGCTTACCTCCCTCGCACAGTGGCGGAGTCAAGCATACGAAGATGCACGTGCTATTTCATTTTTTCCTGAAGAATATCGAGAACCAAAACAAATGTTTGGACTGGAAGGAAACATCGGATACCGCTATGTTTTTGACAATGGTATCAGCTTAAATGCATTCGTTAGTTGGGTTCAACTAGTGCTTCGTTCTGAGTTGATATCAGAACGCTTTACTCAAGCGCAACGCGAAAGTGGTGGCTTAGATGGTGCTCTAACTGGCTCCTTTCTCACCTTAGGCTACGTCTGGTAAGTGAGCTTAAACGCTATATAGGGCTCCTTTTTAACACTGATTTTACGGATTTTCGTGTTTTAGTGTGCAAAAAAGCACTTTGATGACGAATTTCATTTCGATATTCCACGGTATTGATGCATTTTTGGGTTGCATATGTTCAGAATCGGCCAAAAAGTAGTTTGCGTTAGAGACGCTTTTGATGCGGTGCAGAAAGCAACGATCCCCAATCTTCCTAAACGAGATGTAACGTATCACGTCAGGGATGCATTCCAAGTCACGCGCAACGGCACAAATTCTGGTGTTTGGGCACTTCATCTGAAAGAAATCCGCAACCCAATGTTGCCTCACCCGAGTGGTCTAGGTACGTTTGAACCTAGTTTTGCTGCAGATCGCTTTGCTACGATTGTAGATGATGAGCAAGAAGCAGAGCGCCAGGTAGAAGAAATGCTCAAAACCCTCATCGAAGAGGAAGCATTTGAACTAAGCTAAAGCCCACTACTTCCGGCAGTTTATGGGTGCTTTTAGTGCGCAGCTTTCGCCAAAACCTCGAAGCTGTGCGTGATTTCAACCGCAGACTTGAGCATTAGGCTTACAGAACAATACTGATCCATTGACATAGCGACAGCTTTTTCAGCCTTGCTTTCTTTGACGTCACCATAGATCTTGTAGTGTAGGTGCATCTTGTCGAATACAGATGGGACGGTCTCCACGCGTGTACCTTCTACTTCCACTTCCACCTGATCAGCAGGTGCACGCATTTTCTTAAGGAAGATCTCTACGTCAATTGAACTACATGCGGCTGCGGCCATAAGTACCGTCTCCATAGGACTCACCGCATTTTTGCTTCCGCTAAAACTTGTGGTCTGCCCTCGTTCATTAGTTCCTTCGTAGCCAAGTTCTTCAGAGGTAGAGCGTAAGGTGATCTTCATAAGTAGGGTTTACGTTGTGATGAAAGCGAGCGTTTCGTCGGACTTA
>CALDTK010000223.1 GCA_937924035.1 uncultured Saprospiraceae bacterium
ACGTACTTACGGTATATGGCTCACTGTATGAAAGGGATCTGATCATTTACATAGAAGATGGACATGTCATTAAACAGGAGGAAATTGACCATCGAGAAGAATTCTCCAAGCTTTCAGACATTGAAAAATATGAACTTGGGCTGCAGCTGAAATACAACTCCTAGGCACACGTAAGCCTTATGTGATGAAATATTCGAGTATTGGATCACCTTTCATGCTCATATCAATATTGATAGTAGTCTGGCCTAATCCTAATGGTGTTATATGAAATACAACAGTAACAAAGAAATAGTCTTGGCCCCTACGGACCTATCAAAACACTTAAGCTGTCAACACCTCACCTTCCAAAATATCGAGTCGTTAAAACGCGGAAAAAAGCCACCATTTAGACCTAGCCCAGTGTTGGAAACATTACAAGAGCTTGGTAACCAACACGAGATAGATTACCTAGAGTTTTTGAGAGAAAAAGGCTTAAGCATTGCTGAGCCTTCGCAGTCCACATCCAGTACATGGGTGCAAGATGCTATCTCGAATGAAATAGATGTTATTTATCATCCTATGCTTAGCAATGAAAAATGGAGTGGTGAAGCTGACTTTCTGATCAAACAGGAACGAGACGGTCAAACACTTTATGAAGTCTACGATACTAAACTAGCGCGTAAAACACGAGCGCAGACCCTCCTGCAACTATACGTCTACTCCGTTTTACTCAATGAATTGCAGAACAATGATTCAAATAAAAAACCACAGTACATGTATGTCGTAACACCAAATAACATGAAGGAACCAGAGACATACCGAATAGACGACTTCTCTGCTTACTTGAGATATCTCGGCACAGACTTATACGAGTTCATCGACGAACCTGAGGATGTCTATCCTGAATCCTTGCCTTTCTGTGACTTCTGTAACTACTGGACAGTATGCGAAAAAAAACGCCGTGACGACGACTACTTGGGTTTTGTTGCTGGTATCAACACCTCGCAAAGACTTGCACTCAATGAATCTGGTATTACTACATTAGAGATGCTTGCCAAAGCTACTGAACTACCAAAACTATCCAGTAGCTCGCACTCTTCACTTAAAAGAATGAGAAAACAAGCAGAGCTACAACTAAAGGGCCGAGAAACAAATAAACCGGCATTTGAGTTAAAGCAGATACCTAAAGACGAAGCACACGGACTCTCTTTTTTACCAAAGCCCACACAAGACGACATATATTTGGACTTTGAAGGTGATCATTTTGCTAAAGACGGTCATGTGGTCGAATACCTCACAGGCTATGTGACTCAATCAGGCGACGAATACAACTATAGAGCTCTTTGGGCAACAAACCCTGCAGAAGAAAAACAAGCATTCGAAGACTTCATAGACTTCGCAGTTGCAACATTCAAAAACAACCCTGATGCTCACATCTATCATTTTGCACCGTATGAAGAAGCCGCCCTAAAGCGAATGATGACAACCTACTCAACCCGAGAGATTGAGCTTGATTTATTATTGACCAACCAGGTGTTAGTCGACCTTCACCATATCGTAAAAAAATCAATTGTCGCAGGTGTCGAAAAATATTCACTGAAAGATCTGGAAATATTCTTTAAATTTACACGAGAACAAGACTTAAGAGAAGCGAGCCAAAGCAGAAGATTCATCGAAAGCGTTCAAAGTGGATCATTTAAAGTAGAGCAAGCAACACTCGAAACTCACAAATCAAAAGTCGAAAACTACAATCGTGAAGACTGCCTCGCAACACTAAAACTGCAAGTGTGGCTTGAAGAGTTACGTCAGTTAGCAATTGACGAAGGTTTTCCAATAGAGAGACCAGAGAAACCGGATTCTCGAGAGCAACAAGAAAGGCCTATCGATCGTGAAATCACAGACTTACGGAAAGATCTGTTAAAGCGACTGCCGCAAGATCTCATCCCAACCAACGATAATGAACAAGCCATACTACTACTGTCTAATCTCATTGGATACTACCGCAGAGAGCAAAAAGCCAACGCGTGGGAATTCTACCGACTCGTGAATTTACCAGTGGAAGATTACAACAAAGAATCAAAAGCGTTGTCTAACCTTTCTTTTATAAATGCATTTGAAGACGATGGGAAACAGATGGTAAGGTTTTCGTATCCCCCGCAAGAGGTCGCCATAAAATCAGAAACGGGTGTAAGGTTACCCGGAATGAAAACCGCTTACGGTTACACAAAAACGATTAGCTACACAGACAGAACAATCGATATTAAAGTAACTAACAGTGAATATGAGGGGTACCCGCCCTATTTAAATTTTCCAGACAGATATGTCACTACTAAGAACCATCAAGAATCCTTACTAAATCTAGCAAAGGAAGCCGCAAGTAATGGAATATCTCTAACTTCAACTCAACGGCTAGCCTTTTCGCTTTTATTAAAGCTTCCGCCACTACACTCACAGCAATCTGGTAGCCCATTACAACAAAGTGGAGAATCTACAATTGCCGCAGCAATTCGCATTGCAAAACAGATGGACGGTGAAATCTTAGCTATCCAAGGCCCACCAGGCGCTGGAAAAACTTTTACCGGTGCAAATATTATTTTAGATCTTATAGCATCCGGCAAGCGTATTGGTGTAACCGCAGTATCTAACAAGGCAGTCGACGCTCTATTGAACAAAGTAGCAGAGCTCGCTGAGGAAAGACACATCGATATTACCTGCCATAAAAAAGGCAAAACGCCGGAAGACTACAATGGTCCAATTTCATACTGCGCCAACAATGGCAAGCTAAGGGCAGACCTACGAAAAGAAACCTACGTTCTCGGAGGCACTCTTTGGTTGTGGTGCCACGACTGGTTCAGAGAAAGCATTGATTATCTGATCGTCGATGAAGCAGGCCAAATGTCGCTAGCCAATGTGCTGGCTGCGTGTAGAAGCACCAACAATTTAATTTTGCTTGGAGACCCTCAGCAACTACAACAGCCACAGCAAGCCAGTCACCCGGAAGGCAGTGATATTTCTGCACTAGAGTACTTCAGTGGTAGCAACAAAACCATGCCTCCAGAGCAAGGCCTGTTCTTGGCAGAAACATGGCGATTGCACCCAGACATCTGCAAGTTCACTTCCGCAGCATTCTATGAAAATCGGTTGTTACCTCGAGAAAGAACAGACGATGAACCCTATCAACGCATTGATAGTGAATACCGAGTAAGTGGCTCAGGCCTTCGTTACCTGCCAATGGAACACTCAGGCAATCAGTCAAGTTCCATGGAAGAAGCACACGCAATCAAACAGCTGATCAAAGAGCTTGAACAGTCGAAAATTGCACTAAGCAATACAACCACAGAGCCAAAAACTATCACACCGGAAGATATCTTAATTATCACCCCGTTCAACGCCCAGATAGCAGTTCTAACAGAATTATTGTCAGATTATGCAAGCCGAATAGGCACAGTAGATCGATTCCAAGGGCAGGAATCAGCTGTTGTAATCTACTCCATGGCATCTTCAAGCGCCGATGATGCCCCACGAGGGATGGGCTTTCTCTACGACCCAAACAGACTCAACGTTGCAACCTCCAGAGCGCAGATACTTTGTATTGTCGTTGCCAGCACCGAGCTGTTTAAACCCAGCTGCAAAACACCAGCAGATATGGCAATGGCCAATGGTCTGTGTGTTTACCGTGAACTGGCTGTAGAGCTACCATCATCAACATAGCTTGAGACAGATGTACTACTAAGTTAACTAACCACAGTCGCAACAACTAGGTGACTCGAAAAAACTCACACATATCACCATACCAAGAGACCATCAAATGCTCAACAGCACGGGTAGATGCAACATGGACCAACGCGCGCTCACGGGTTTCATTGTCACGTCGTTCAACAGGATCTTCAGAATCTTTAACCGCCATGTTGTTAGGTACAGTCCGACTACTCATACCAGCTAAGAAAACGTGCCTGAATTCCAAGCCCTTAACACGGTGCATGGTTGCGAAACGCACGCCAGATATTGATTGATTATCCGCTCGTTGCTCTAAAGTAACTGCGTCCAAACCAAGGGATTTTAGACCCCGCGCGTATTTATCACGCAATGCCTTGGTTCGCAGAACCACACAACATTTTGAATATTCTTCAGCTCCGCCTGGGCACAATTCCTTAACCTGATCAGCAATCCAATGTATCTCCGACTTTTCGCTATCAAACCCTCGTAAAACTGGTTCCACGCCGGAAGTTAAGGACTTATAGCTCAATGTTGAATCAATGCCCTCGTCCATATCATCGATCTCTTTTCCCTCAAGAATCGATACTGCAAAACGCTTGATCTGCTCTGTTGTGCGGTAATTTATTTTAAGTTTTCTACCTCGACCACGAATATTTATTCCGCTTTGCCCCATCACTGCGTTACGTCGATAGATACGCTGATGCCCATCACCAACAAGAAATAAGTCGTTTTTGTCTTCCGGAACAAGTGCACGAATAAGTGTTAATGCTTCTTGCCCCATATCCTGTGTCTCATCCACCACAACATGCTGGTAAGACTGTGGTTTACTACCATCTGCCAATAAGTCACAAGCGTCATGAGCAGCGTCTTGGTAAGTACGCCACCCCTTCTGTTGCATTGCACCACGCATCTCATCAAACACATCCCAGATCGCAGCCCGTTGTGGGCGAGAGAGCCCTACTCCACGTCCCGCCCGGCTAACACGCAAATAAGCATCACGACTGTCAATCCGCTTGGGCAGAATGATTCGACTCCATTCTTCCGTGTAAAAACTATTCGGCAGCGATTTACCTGGTGGAGATGCACTAGCATCAATTATCTCATCCCACAAGTCTTCAAGTTCACCCTCCATTACCACACGACTCGAATAACGGCGTGACTTTAAGTAACGAGAAACCCAGGCATCTATATTGATAACTTCAATTCTTTCTAGCTCTGTCGCTGAAGATATTTTGGCTAGATTACTTTTTATATCTGCTGCAAGGTTCGTGTTGTAAGTTAAAAACAAAACTTTTTTATCGTCATCCAGTGTGTTGCGCACTAGCCAAATCGCACGGTGCATTGCTACAACCGTTTTACCAGTACCTGCACCACCCAACACACGTACTGGACCGTTCCATTGATTCTCGACAATCCTACGCTGACTGGGATGCAGGTAAACACGCCACTTCTCAAGCGAGCCCGCAAGCATTGTTTCTAGCTCTTCCTCTGACTCAACCACATAAAAGCGACGTTTACTGCCATCGCGTTCTATGGCGGCATCTATGTCATCAACATCAATAGGCGTTTTAGCGGTTACGCCATATTCATTCCAGATTTCACCCCAGTCGTTACCATCAGCAAATAAAGCCAAGGCCTCATATGCCTCCGTTGGCAGCAGCAACCGTTTAGCCTCAATGTCAGCTGCATTTTTGAACTTCTTTACTACACCAAGCAGAGACTCTGGCACCCCCACCCCAAGCAATTGCTCGTCATCATGAAGATCGAATAAAGGCGCCGTTACTGCTGGAGTTTCCGGCTTGCTAGTTTCGTTGTGAATGACTGCAGGCTCAGGACTTGTGTCGGCCGGTTCAGAAACTACTGTTTCAGAACCATATATTTGCAACATCCCCGTATTGGGATGTACTTTCACTTGCGTTCGTCGACCCCAATCATAGGCGGCATCATGGTGGTCAACCCAAAGCAACAAATAAACGTTACCTTTATCCGGTGTCATCACAATACAGCGATACGTGAGATCAATCCTTACTGAACGATAGTTGCTTTGACAGGCATCATGGAACTGCTCGTAATTTATCGCACTAGACGTGGGTGCTTGTCGAAACTTAGTAACAAATTGTCTAACTTTCTTTTGCGTTGCCTTAGGCAAATCAAACAATCGGTCCCAAAAGGTATCCGCAATCGCTACACGTACATCAACACTCATTTACTTCTCCCCCACTAGATATTCTGTAAGTTTATCCACTGCCGCTTTATCAGAGCTCACCACGAAATTCCAACTCATCGATTGCAAGGCATTTTCCTCCTTATCGGTGAGCTCTTCAAAAAAAGCTACCTGCAACTCAGGCCACAGCCATTCTGCTGAGGCAACAATAACATCTCCGTTTTTTAGATCCTCCCCGACAATAGGAACAGGGATACCACGCAATGCCAGCTTAGTTAGTAACTCAGGGTGAAACGTATTCTCTAGCGCTATAGCCCATACAGTCATGTCTATACCATCAGAACCACCTCCCCCTCCTGCAACTTGCTTATCTTTATCAAGACCTTCAGCAAATTCAATAACAGGAGCATAAACTTGCGCCTCTATACCAGTACGGCAAGCGGGTAGAAAAGCAGGTAAAAATTGCAGCAAATTAGCCGAAGCCCAGAACTTCTTCCAGCTATCTTGATAACCCTCTGCCTCAACCTGCCGATCATCCAAAAGTAAACACAAAGAGATGTTCATGTTATCTAAATCAGGTTTATTTGTTGGTGAGCCAGCACTGAATGCCACGATATCAGATTCTGTGATTCCCGCCACAGCCATTACCGCCGGAACCCCGAATAACTCACTACACCCCAACAGAGATAAATTCTTTAAGTAACGCTCCTGCCAAGGCACAGGTAACCACGTGCCAACTTGCTGCAAACTGTTATCTTGCTTTTGGGACGAGACAAGGTCAGTGAGTCCAAATGTACGGGAGACGGCCCAATGCGAAAAAGCATTCTTTGTGGCAACCGGCTTAGCCAATAACTGCAACAATTGTTGAAATGCAGCACCACGTGTAATTTCATTTTGCTGTCCATAGACTGGCAGCTCAAGTTGTTTCGCGATTTTATCAAATAGGTCATTAATAAGCGCTTTGTCGCGTGGCTGTGAGAACCACGGATCCAATACCATTTCATTGTCGGGCTTGTTGTCAGGAAGATCGTGCCAGCCCAAAGTCCAAACCCTATATTTACCAGAGGCAAGCACACCAAACCGTTTGGCGGTGTCTTGGGACTGGATCTCACGGTGATATTCAAACCCATCCATAAACACAGCAATAGGAGGTGCTACACTTTCATCGACTGACAGGCACCTTAGAACAAAATCAGGCCGACAGGCGACTGCTACACCGTCACTCTCATTTAGATCTACCTGTAACTCAATGTGCCAACGTATGTACTTTGTACTTCCATCTCCCTTAAGCCCAAACTGACTAAGAGCTGAGTCACTGTTAATGGTTAGCTCATAACCCGTTTTGGTACCACTTCGGCGTTCGTCAATCTTACAACCACGTGTTGACGACAGTGAGGAGATAAAACGCATTTCCAGCTCACTGTCATATAGTGAGTTCATTACTGTGTGATTGAGACTATCCCCCTTATCCAGCTCTGCCAGAGACTGCCAGTTAGAAAGAATGGTATCAATGGTATCCAACGCTGCATTGCGTGATATCAGCTGCATCTGATGACTAGAACGATAAGCATACAAACAACGATAACAGCCATCAGCTTGTGGATCATTCTGGCAATCACAATTTTGCATGGTGCTTTGTGCGTGCTCCAAAACACCTTTAAAAACATCTGGATTAGCAGATACCTCCGCAAGATATCCCGTCCCACCCGGTACACTATCGAACAACACTAGAAAATGCCGGCGCAAGCTTGTTCCGATTACGGGCTCACTCACATACATCACCTGTAAGTGATCAACATTTCCATGGAAATGATTTTTTAGTCCCAGATGCATCGCTGCAATAAAACTCTGCAAACGAGTTTCGGATTGCGCAAGATCTGCCAACGGAAGCAAAATACGCACAGCCTCAGAACGTAACTCTCGATACAAGTACAGAGCCTCCCAAAGATTCTCCGGTTGCGTTTGCGTTTCTTCATCTACCCCATACATCTTGCAACGTCTAGTATGGTTATCCTCTTGGCGTGGTCGCCACATTCGAACTTTTCCACAATGCTTGCAAACCAAAAAACCAGCTCTAGGCGAATTATTGCCCGCAATCTGAATGGTCGGTCCAGGGTCACCCTGTCGACCAAAATTTATCTCGCGAAAAGTCGCCTTAGACAAATACTCAAAACCAAACGGACAAGTGGGCTCTTCTATTCTCCAAACCCGCTCTATAACATTTGGATCAATGTCGAATAAAAACTGCCTATTAAAAAACACAGGCTCTCTATCATCAGAATCATCACCTATGCGACTATCCCGATCACTCGCATTGGCATAGACTTCACGCAGTTTTAGCAGTGTCATATGCTGCTCGCTTGACTGCCAATCCGCATGCGCACAGCGCGGGCAAGTACTCAGCTCATCATTAAGCGCAACCGAGACACCGTAATTACAATTCGCACAAAACCGCCATTTTTCAACATCATCCTTCCCGACCATAACCTGATCAATTTGTACTTGACGGCTGTTACCATAAAAACGGCTATGTGGGGCTAGCTCACGCAGCGCAACCTGAGCTGGGCGACGGATCTCCAGCTCTATTTTGTCATAAGCCTTCCCGTCAGCCTCTGATTGCGCACGTTCACGCTTTCGGAAAATGACAGAATTAAGTTTCACGCCCTCTTCAGGGAACGCATAGTTTGGAAGCACACCTTCGTCGGTCAGAAAATTTAGTGTTAGTTGCTGGTTGATTGTTCGCCGGAGGCGTTGAATTGCCGCACGCTCTGCACTCACCTCTGCGAGGTTGGCATCACGGGATTCATCAGCTGGCAATTGCTCCAACCGATCCATCTCTCGTTTAAGCTGATCTATATCTTTGCCCAAACGCTTGCGCTGCAACGCCTTACCCTCAAATAAAGTAGTAAGACGCATCACTATTCCGGGCTTACCGCCAGACACGTCAAACCGACCGTGCAGATAATCATTCAGTTGATTAACGCCCTCTGCAGTAAGACCTCTAAACAGCCCTCTGCTAATAGAAGAGTCTAAAGACTCCCTTGCCTGCAATCTTCGGAATAGGTTTTGAAAATCCGTAAGAATTAATCCTCTCTCATGATCAACGTACTGAAGAAAATTATGTGGGAAAAGTTTTTCAGAACCGTTATCAACAGCATCCAATACAACCTTCAACTTGTCCGGTATTGCGTCATCTGGTATGTCTGATTGCACCCAGCGATCCATGCAGTAAGCCAACAACTGTCGCTCTAGTACTGCAATCGCATCAAGAAAAACACCAGGCGGATTAACATGACCCGCCATCATTTCAATAGGCTCAGAGTAAAAGAACAAGTCGTGCGGAGCACCTGTTGCTATCGTCAAGTTAAACGCATTACCGTCTTTTCTACCCGCACGGCCAATGCGTTGCAGATAGTTAGCCTGTGCTGGCGGTACAGAGCATAACAACACTGACGAAAGGTCACCTATATCTACCCCCATCTCCATTGTAGGTGTGGCAGATAAAAGATTGATATCCCACCGTGTACCAGGGTTGCGCTTAAAAGATTTCTCAACACGATCTCTAGTATCACTGTCCAAAACTGCTGAATGCTCAGCAGAAATCAGCCGTACCGGCGTACTGTCAATATTCTCGTTAACACCACTATGTCGTGCTGCTTCTTTAGTAATTACCCCCGAACAATGACTACGTACACAAGGCATACCCAGCCAATGCTCTTCATCACTTACACTTATCTGTACACGATGACGGCAATGCCCACACACCATCGTTGCCACATCAGTGCTTAGTAACCAGTGCCCAGGATTAAGACTCCATACTTCTTGATCACGTACCTCATGCGAAGCCATCAAACCAAGCTTCACAGCAGCACGCATTACGATTGAATAAGCAGCATCAACAGATGCACTGGCACTAACATTATCATCAGCTAATAACTTGTCAAACCACTGCGAATACCAAGTTCCACCGCTGTCTACGACTACGTCAAAATTACGAGCGTTCTTACCACCAAGCTTACGTAAACTTATAAATGCGGGCGGTGTTGATCTTTTACCAATCGGCGGCAGATACGCCTGAAAATTATTGCGTCGCAGCTTGTATCTATCTCCGCCAGAATGAATATACCCGTCAAGCACACTATCAAACAAAGCACCACGAGTTCGTAATTGCCAGAACACCCCTATTACAAATTTATGCAGCACTTCAGCTTCAAGGGCGCGCAGTTCTGCAATTTTTTCTCTCAATTCCGGTAGAACCTTCTCAATCAGCTGAAAGGTTAGCGTTTGATCAACAAATACAACTGCCTTTCCGGTGCGTTCAATGGTTCGCCCCTTGCGAGATCTCAAACCAAATGCTGTTAATGCCTCCCAGCGCAAACGTGGAATAATCCAACGGTTTACAAGATCAGATTTAGCTGGCAGAATATCAGTTTGTTGCAACTCATCCCAATCGTTAAGCCAAAGAAGATCTGGTGGCAAGAACGTAGCTACAAAACTGCTATCGCCATTTTCAGTAAGAGCAAATCTTTCTCTCCAGAACTTACCCACACCATTTATTAGATCTTCAAGTGTTTTAAATTCACCACTGCTAACCGCCACTGTTAACGCGTTACGAATAACATCGTTATAGGTTCGAGCAGCGAAGAATCCAGCACGATGCGCTGCATCCTGAACTGAGTCTGAAAATGCGATAAGTTTATTTTGATCATTGAACTCGCTATTAAACAAAGTGTTAATAGCCACTGATGACAAAGTAGCTGCACGTGAGCCCAGAATAAACAACGTATCCA
The DNA here is from genome assembly GCA_937924035.1 of uncultured Saprospiraceae bacterium. Lineage (GTDB taxonomy): Bacteria > Bacteroidota > Bacteroidia > Chitinophagales > Saprospiraceae > CALDTK01. The sequence goes on from CALDTK010000223.1 coordinate 10,651, forward strand.
CAGCCTCACAATAAGGGCAACAGTTATGAAAACGCATAATGGCAGCACCACTATCGGTACGTTCACGATTCATATCAGGCAGTACAACATCAACCAACTTGTCAGCACTACTGTCACAGTTATCGCACCCAGTCTCCTTTGCTGAATCATCAGACTCACGTTTTTCTTTTAAATTTAGTGTTCCGCAGTGACTACAAAGCCGGTAGTAAGAACACCTGCGAACTGGAGGCACATTTAAGTCAGGGTAAATTGCAACAGTATCGGGCCGAGCGCTAAAGAAACCTTCGTATATTCCTCGAATATCTCGCAATAAATCTCTTCGGGTTATTTGCCTTTGAGACAACCAACCCGTTGAATGGCAAGCATTGCAATGAATTACCGGCAGTGTAATCGCACCGGGCTCACCATTAATACCTTCGTCTACACGGTCTTCTTTTAAATCATCACGAAAGCGCAGCTCTGGCGTAGTCGAAACTGTTGCCACCATGCGACGCAATTCCCGCAACCATAGTTGCTCACGAACTGTTACATAGGGAAGCTTTCCATCACGCGCCAAAGAACATAGTGCGATTAGCGCATCGAATGCAGACGACGCTTGTTCAGTGGTAACCTGCCAACGCTGCTGATACCGTAGCACCAAATCTGTTTTATCTACAATTGTAGTTGCAACAGATAGTAGCTCTCTGAACGGTGTCAGCGTTGATAACATCGTGGCAAGAGAGTCACCAAGACTTACGGGCGCTTCAAAGTCCAGTTGTGCAAATTGATCTTTCTCAAACCACAGCTCAGCCGCATCGTGAATATACGTCTGTTGATCATTGTGGTGCTCGGCGGTAAACACCTCCACCTTATCTCTGTCCGGCCACGGCTGCAACGCCTGCTCCGGAAGAAATTCAACAGCTGTCAAGCGCTCTTCTTTTAACACAGAGTCATCATGAAACCGTGTATCAAACACATTGCTCGCATAATTAGTGAGAGCGTCAAGATCATCACCGACCGTCGCAGAAGTACCCACACATGCCAGCTCATCAGAACACTGCAAACGATCTTTCAATCGCCGAACTAGGCATGCCAGGTCAGTACCCTGTGCACCATCAAAGGTATGTAATTCATCGACCACCAGATAACGCAACATACCGGGTTCATTGTGTCGCCAAAGCTTTCGATCTTTAGGGCGAAGCAACAAGAAATCCAGCATTTTATAGTTTGTTAGCAAAATATCAGGTGGGTTCTTTTGCTGCGCGTCTCTATCGGTGATAACCGAATCTGCAGACATGGTTGTTCGCCCACGGCTGGAATCACCGGTATAAAGACCCACGGTTACTTTGCCACGCAAACCTTCCTGCGAATGAACCTCTTCTGCAAAACGCCGCGCCTGATCCTGCGCTAGTGCATTCATGGGGTAAATAATTAACGCTTTAACACCAGGTGCCTTCGTCGCAGCACAATGATCCAGCAAAGGATACATAAAGCACTCTGTTTTACCCGATCCTGTACCAGTAGCTACAAGCGTCGGCTGAGGCGATGCGCCGGTTAACCGCTTGAACGCCTTCATTTGGTGAAGGTACGGTACATACGGAATAGACAAATGCTGAAACGGCAACGATTCATTATCAGCAGCTTTCCTAAAAGGCAAGCCGAAACTTAGATAGGGCCCCTTAAAGACATCACCAGGGCGATCCAATAGATCGTCAATTGCAGCTTCCGCTACTTCATTATCGGCAGCTCTTAGGAACCCTGCCGTGGTGGAGGGAAACTGCGCCTTTAACTGCTGATACACCGCTTCCATCACTTCACGGCTAACTACCGAAGGTAACATCTGTCAACCTACTCCTAAAATGATGGCACGAAAATAGTAAATGGCTGGTCATTAGTGCAGCGACCAATGACAATATCCCAACTGTATTTTAACATCAGACAATAAATACAAGTAAAGCTAATAAACTCGCAATTGACTCTATTTATTTTGCAGCTCAGTGATAACAGCACTGGCTTCAATCGACAGGTCCGAACCCTCACTAGTTGTCAACAGACAGCCCGGGAAGTGTTTTTCATACCAGGCTTTTTTCAAATCCCAATGCTGCTGGTACTCAGGCTTATCAAGCATACCGAGGTGCTCCCAATAGTATTCCTCTCCCCTTATAACAACTGTAAAGTCAGGCAGGTACATAGTACCGTCCTTTGCCACAAGCCGCTTCTCATAGAAGAAAGACATGTCCCGCTCGTGCAACATATTGGCAATAATCACTTCAGATTTACTACGCACCATATCACCAGTCAAAGCTTTATGAATACGTCCCGCTTCATACCAATCTTTTCGAGTTGATAGAATTTCATTGACAGGCATAAATTCAAAAAGTGATGAATTAATTGTTGTTAACGCTGACTGCTCCGGGCGCATAGAATCAATTAAACACTCTACGCTTTTTTCAACAAATACCGTGCAATGCTTAGAAGCACGCGTGAGCGCAGTGTAGATTAGCTCCATCATTTGAGAAGATGAACTTCCAGCCGGAAGAATAAAATACACACGATCAAACTCACTGCCCTGAGCCTTATGAACAGATATCGCATAGGCAAGCTCCAAGTTATTTTCAGGCTTGTCATTAGCATTGGTGCAGTAATTCACACTCAAGTGTTCCTTACCAGTAAATTTCACTGAGAAGTTCTTCATTCGAAAACCAGACCATTTACTTTTCTTAAAGAACTGACTCCAATTTCCTGTTGGAACAACCCCACCTATCTCTCCATTAAATATCTGAACGTTCTCTACCTTTCTTTCGTCAAAGTTATATGCCTTTAATTGACTTTTCTTTTGCACATTTCGAATCTGAATAACCTTATCGAACATGGCAATATTATCAATGGCACCACGCTGAACCCAATAGCTGCTTTTAAACTCTTGAAACTGAGTATTAATATTCTCAGTTCCGTATAAATCCCCCCTCACTGGGGAAAGTATTTGCATAGCATTTATATTGTCTTTGAGTACGGTGCCTACTATTTGCGGTGGTGTGTTGGTACTGTTATCGTCATTGGTGAAATCCCCGATTATCTGATCAATCAATCGCTGCGGTAGTGCCTCTTCATCATCCCAATAGAAAACACTCAAATCTTTATCGATTTCGCCCCCTTCATGAAGCTTCGCCAATAACTGTTCCCTCTTGATAGACGCTCCCTCAGACTCAGCTAACTCCCCTTTCACACAATTATTTATAAAACAATTAGCTAAATCCAGAATTCCGCAACCCTTTCCCGATACTCGATTTTCAAGCTGACGAAGGTTCTCACTAAGAACCACAAAGTGATCTTCAAATTTATCGCGAAGATAACTGACAATGTCTGCGTACACCTTGCCGACACCTATCGGGGGAAGCTGTGCAGCGTCACCCACCAAAATAAGCCGTGAAACCGTATTCCAATCAATGGCTCGAAATAATGCGGCCATCAATGACAAATCTATCATTGAGGATTCATCTATAATAATAGTGCTGTACTCAGACACTCTTGATCCACCAGCACTTCGATAAGTGAGGTTATCGTTTAACCAACCGTGACTCGCCAAAATAGAATGAATAGTCGCCGTGTTCACTCCACTAACTCCAGTATTATCGAGCGCCGTTCTTAATCTATCAGTGGCCTTTCCCGTCGGCGCCAGAACTGCTATTCCAACACCATCTCCGTGTGCCTTACGAATAGCTTTTATTAACGTAGCAACGACAGTACTTTTTCCGGTGCCAGCCCCACCAGTTATTGCACAAAGACGCTTATGAATTATTTTTTCACAAGAAGATTTTTGCACCTCGATTGCAGCCGCATATTCGTTCCGGGCATTTAGCGCAAGGCTTGATTCTTCTTGAAATAAAAACTTGTGCCAAACGTCCGAACTAACCGGATGCTTAAGATTAATATCTGGGGCCGTTAGTAAATCATCTAACTTAGCTTGTATATAACGTTCGTCATTCCATATGTTCTTGTCGTATAAGTAGTTCTTTTCTTCTTCCTGTCGCTGGTATATCCCGTCATCGTAAAATTCTTTATCAACTTCTAGATACTGAGACGTTAATAGGTTTTGCTTCCACTCAGGCTGCACCATAATCCGCTTATTAACCTGTTCAATCAATACAGGTGCTGAAACAAATGTTTGCTGACTGAAACCTCGAATAGTTTCTAACAAAAGCGCACGTATGCGTTCTTTAGAATCTTTTTTAAATAGTTGCTCTGCAGGTAGCTCTGGAGCAGGCAACATTGCTCTATCCAGCATGCTCCACCGAATCGCATCAGACTGATCTATACCACTATATTGTTCACTAAGTAGATAGGGGTTTTTATCAATGGATTTTAACGACGCTTCAACTCCAACACCTGCACGCTCCTCAGAGAGAATGGCCTTAATCTGGTCTACATTCAAAGAAATTCGAGCTAACTTCGTCAGAAGAAAATCAAGGTTACCATCGGCGGTCAGCTTGACACTCCGCTTAAGGTCACTAACTTCCTCCTTTAACGGATACAACCCAGTTACAAATTCAGCGTCACTCTTACAAAACTCGACTACTTCATCGAATGCACTTCGTTCTTCCCCCTTTTCAGCACTAGCTTTAAAACCCGATATAGCCTCCTTTAGCCCCAGAAATTCAAGCACAGCAGGCATACCTGGATAGGCACCTCTGCTTTGCCACAGCTCAGCTATCAGGCTTTCTAACCATTCAATGCGCTGTGTCCAGTTTTCGCTTTCATCCTGTAGATCGTCTCTGACTATTCGAACCGACTCAAGCACCTGCTCAAGCAACCCAAGCGCTTCATCATCGGTGACTTCTTTTGTTGCGTATTTACATAGCGCGCTGTTCTCAGGAACAGCGGCAAAAAGTCTTAGTTGATCGGGATTATCAATGTATAAATGGTAGGGCAGTCGGACACCCTGCTCTGGATAGTGTGAACTTACCGCTCGCTGCCAGATAAAACCTTTATAACGCTCAAGAGTGCCTTCGGAACAACCGTCGTAGTACATCGTTGGCCCTACCTCTTTAATTCTAGCTACTCCCACCAGCAGATAGCATGAATTTTCATTGTCACTGACCGGGTTTGAGTAATTTGTGTAATAGAAAACCAAACTCTTGTGTGGCTCTATTTCGCTGAAGTGCTCCTCTGAGTATTTAAGCCTCTTACCATAGTCGTATCTATTGCCATCTCGTATGTCGTCCTTGTTGTACATAGCATCGTACGGCCAAGTACAGGCAGTCGCAGCGGGTATCGTCCACTGCTTAGTTTGCGTATCATCTTTAAAAAACTCGGGTGGGTCCGCGAGAACATCCGATGGGTGTTCAGAAAATGTAGAACCGCTATACATGCAGGCTGCTGGCTTATCTAGATCTTTGAATAGTTCACCAGCATGCTTTTTTTCCCAAGTTAGATCACGTTGTTCACGAATCAATTCTCCCGGGTAAGAGGAACACCCTACACAATAGGTATTTTTAGCAGGTTTCTGGCAAACACGACCATTCCAACCATCATTGTGCCAGGCCAATCTAAGTGTGAGATGTGTACTCATTGAATATTCAATCCTATTTAACTTCTTTCGTTCTTACACCACATGGATACTCTCTAAAGCTCCCAACATGAGTTGGAACTATAGATCTCCATGTAAGAGCAATAACTACAATGACGCATCAAAAAAGAAATACGTATTAAACTTTGGATGCCTGGCAACCAAACCCGGGTTAATCCTTGATGCAATACTTGCTTGTTGTGCCACCCCCTGATCAAAAGGAAAGTGCTCGCGCCCCGTATACACCCAACTGCCAAAGCCCTGATCAAGCTGCATGGTCCATTGTGTTGTATCAGACCAAGTAATGGTCAGTTCTCTGTAGTGCGGCACGCTGCGACGCTCTAGAACATCTACATCGCCACCTGCCCAACCCATTAATGTCATCAGTTGCGTGGCAACGCTCCTGCGTTGGTTATCCAACTGCCAATTATCGTGGAAGTACATCGGCGATGTATTTCGCCTCTTACCATCGTCCAGTGGCACGGTTACTACATTTAGGTTCGTCTTCGAATCGATGATTTCGGCCGGAGCTGCGATAACAAACTCCGCAAACAGCCGTAAGCACAATGGTGACTTAATGTATTTATCACTATAAGCAATCGATACTGCTGGCCCTGCGGTTTCAAACTTCTTTTGAAGCTCCGGCACCTGGTCAAATACCAATTCCCAAAGGTTTTCACCGAAGCTATCTATGGATACGTTTAACTCATCTACAACACTCAAACGAACAGTCCCAGCCGGTATTGTTGTATTAGCATCAGCAAAGAAATCGGGCTTTATTGCATCTAGCTGAAGCGCTTCGCCCCCGCTATTAATATCACCCTTAACAATACTTGTAACAGCATGACCCCAGTCCGGGCCGGGCGCGATAGATTCGTTATCAGCTGTAGCCCAGCCAGTTATTCCATTTGCACCATATACAGCAGCCAATAGAGTTCCATTATTGCTTAGTGGCTGATCAGCTTTTAAGCAATACAGCGCCAACCCTTTTGAATATTGCAATGCAGCCAAAAAGCGGCACTGACTGTCTGGCAGATCGGCTAGCACTTGTTCGGCGATAAGTAGCCTCACACTGCCACCATTACTGCCATATTGGATAAGCCTCTGCAGAAATTCCCACT
>CALDTK010000224.1 GCA_937924035.1 uncultured Saprospiraceae bacterium
GTTGCCGATGGTGAGGGTTCGCTCGATTTGAAATCGCTGAACACACAACTAGAAGTGCCAGAAGATGCAATGAATCTCTCCGCCTATTTATCGGAGCAAAAACAATGGCTTTCAACAACGATTCCAGCAAACTCGGAGTCAAGCACGAACATCACCTTCACCACCGACGCCTCACTTCCTGAGGAAGGCTACCGCTTGGAGGTTTTGCCGAAAGGCGTAGAAATCGCAGCCAGCACCGAACTCGGTAGCTTTTATGGCTTGCAGACCTTCAGACAACTTGCCGAATTCGCATCGACTATGGACGGCGGACGGCTAGCCTTAGGTACCATCACCGACCAGCCACGCTATGCGTACAGAGGCCTGATGCTCGACATCGCACGTCACTATCACCAGCCGAGTGAGATTAAGCGCCTGATGGATTTGATGTCGCAATACAAGCTCAACCGCTTACACCTGCACCTCACCGACGACCAAGGTTGGCGCATCGAAATTAAGTCTTGGCCGAAGCTCACCACCGTTGGAGGCAGTACGCAAGTCGGTGGTAAAAGCGGCGGTTTCCTAACTCAGGAGGAGTACGCTGATCTTCATGCTTACGCCAAAACCCGTGGTATCCTCATCATTCCTGAGATCGATATGCCAGGGCATACACAGTCGGCATTGGCGAGTTACCCAGAGCTCAATTGCAATCCAAAGGATCCAAATCCGCAGCTCTACGAAGGTACAGAAGTCGGCTTCTCGACCTTTTGTATCGGCAAGCCCGTCGTGATGAAATTTGTTACCGATGTCCTTACCGAACTCGCAGCGATGACCCCTGGGCCATACCTCCACATCGGCGGTGATGAAAGCCATGTGACAGATTCTTTGGATTATAGAAAGTTTGTGGCTGAGGTCGAACCTGTGGTTCGTGGACTCGGCAAGCGCATGGTCGGGTGGGATGAAACTGTAACCGCTGATATTGACAAAAGCGCAGTTTTACACTTCTGGGCATCAAAGGAAAATGCAGAAATCGCTGTGAAAAAGGGGCATAAAATCTTGATGTCTCCTGCGACCAATGCGTACTTGGATATGCAGTATGACAGTACTTCGCGCATTGGTTTGCACTGGGCAGCCTACATCGAAGTCGACCAAGGCTACGATTGGGATCCTGCAAAGTTTGTCGACGGTATTACTGACGATCACATCCTAGGCCTTGAAGCTCCTCTTTGGTCAGAAACCGTCGTTGAGCGTGCAGACATCGACTACCTTGTTTTTCCGCGTGCACTCGGATATGCTGAGATGGCCTGGAGTCCTGCTGCGAAGCGCGATTGGGCTACCTACCGAACTCGCTTGGCAAACCATGCGCCGCGTCTAGATGCGCAGGGCGTATCGTATTACAAGAGCCCGAAGGTGGACTGGCCGGTGGCGCAGCCGTAGGGGTGGGTGCAAGGTTTATGCACTTTCTGTTCGTAAAACTCACAGAAAATGGGTTCAAGGTTCATGCAAATCGACTTGTGCTTCGCACTTCATCTATTTGGTTCAAGGTGCGCCAGCCCAGCCTCGAACCGGCAGATCTAAAAAAGTTAATAATTGAGCGTGATGATTAAGATTCACTACTAATTCAATTTAATCTGCTGATCTGCCGGTTCGCCGCGCCAACCCTAAACCCAGAACTATTTCCCCTTGTCGAGAATTTTACCTCGCTGATCTACTTTCGATCTGGCTTTGAAAGACGCGCCTTAGCTTTCGTGCATGTCTCAATATCTATCTCTCGCCTTTTTAGTTCTCAGTTTTATGAGCAGCACTACCGCTCAAACGCCCAGCCTCGGTCTACCACCACTTATAGATCGAGCAATCTTCTTTGATGACCCCGAAATTTCAGGTGCCCAGCTCAGTCCTGACGGCAAGTGGCTTACCTTCATGAAGCCCTACAGTGCTGATCCAGCCCAAGAAGGAGAACGCAACATTTGGATCAAAGCCATTGATGAAGACTTCGAAGCAGCTCGACCATTAACCGCAAACAATCGTCCGATACCAGGGTATTTTTGGAGCCACGATGCGAAGTACATCATGTACGTACAGGATGCTGGCGGTGATGAGAATTATCACGTTTACGCTATTGATCCTTCCGGCAAAACAGAACAACTACCTACGCCAAGAGCATTGACTTCTGGCGAAAATGTGCGTGCACAGATAACGTCTGTTCCGCGCTCAAACCCTAAGGTGATGTATGTCGGACTTAACGATCGTGATCCGCAATTTCACGACCTTTATGAAGTATCGATTGCTGACGGTTCGAAGAAACTGATCTACCAAAACGATGAGAACCTCTCGAGTTACACCTTCGATCATACCGGTAAGCTGCGCATAGCAACTAAAAGCAATGAGGCGGGAGGTACAGAGGTCTATGCATTTGGTGCAGACCAATCACTCTCTAAGATTTACGAATGCACTGTTGATGAATCTTGCTATCCAACAGAGTTTGATGCGAAAAACGAGCGCGTATACTTCGTAAGTAACCATGGGGATATCGATAAGACGCAATTGCTTCTGCTCGATCCTAATACTGGTGCAACCGAACTCGTAGAAAAAGATCCAGAAGGTGAAGTCGACTTCGGCGGCGCGATCACTTCTGACCTCACTCACGAACTTCTCGGTACCGTATATGTCGGTGACAAGCGTCGCATCTACTGGCGCGACAAAACCTGGGAAGCAGATTACAAATTCCTCGAAAGCAAGTTGCCAGGCAGCGAAGTAAGCACCGGTTCTTCAACAGCCGATGAGCGCAAAATGCTCGTCTATGCGAACTCTGATACGGATCCAGGGGCAACGTATCTCTTCGATCGGGACAGTCGCGAATTGACTTTCCTCTACCGTCCACGTCCAGAATTACCTACGGAGTCACTGGCCAACATGACACCTGTTCGTTATCCAAGTTCTGATGGGCTTGAGATCCCAGCTTACCTCACCTTGCCTAAGGGAATTGATGCTAAACGTTTGCCACTTGTCATGCTCATTCACGGTGGTCCCTGGGCGCGTGACAACTGGGGCTATGATGGGTTTGCGCAATTCTTAGCGAATCGTGGATATGCGGTGTTGCAGCCCAACTTCCGCTCTTCAACAGGATTCGGAAAAGCCTTCCTCAACGCTGGAAACGGTGAGTGGGGTAAGCTGATGCAAGATGATATTACTGCTGGGGTTGACTACCTCGTGAGCCAAGGTATTGTAGACAAACGCCGCGTTGGTATCATGGGCGGTAGCTACGGTGGATATGCTACGCTTGCAGGTGTTGCCTTCACTCCTGATGTATACGCAGCGGGGGTTAGTATCGTCGGGCCGAGCAATCTGATTACACTTCTCGAAAGCATTCCTGCTTACTGGGCAAGCTTTAAAAAACAGATGTTTGTACGCATGGCCGACCCTGAAACCGAAGAAGGTCGCCAATGGCTTGCCGAACGAAGTCCGTTGAATAGTGCAGATAAAATCACAGCTCCTTTGCTCATCGCACAAGGCGCAAATGATCCCCGCGTCAAGCAAGCTGAAAGTGATCAAATCGTGGTTGCGATGCGTGACTTGTCGCGTCCGGTTGAGTATCTAGTTGCTCCAGATGAAGGTCACGGTTTCCGTCGACCAGAGAACAACATGGCAATGATCGCGGCAATTGAGAAGTTTTTCGCGGCACACTTGGGAGGACGTTACCAGCCCGACATGCCCGATAATATTGCGAAGCGATTAAAGGAAATCACTGTCGATCCCGCATCGGTGGTTTTGCCGAAAGGCCTAACGGCTGAAGAACTCAAAAATGACCGTCCAACACCTGTTCACCCGCTAGCGGTAGGTACACACAAGTATGCTGCGACGATGAAGATGGGGCCACAAGAGATGAAGATGGACATCGTTGAAGAGGTATCTGAAGCCAGTGGTTTCTATACCGTGAAAACAACCATGGAGGGCAGCGGCATGTCTGCAAGTGATGAGGTGCTCCTTTCAAAAGATGGCCTTGTGCCGCAGAGTCGCAAGTCAATGCAAGGTCCAGCTGAAATTAACCTTGGCTATGAGTCAGGTGCAGTGACGGGTACGTTGAGTATGGGTGGAAATAACATCCCTGTACAAGCTGATTTTGACGGAGAGCTTTTCTCAGACGGTCCTGCTGAAGGTTTGACGTTTGCAGCCCTT
>CALDTK010000225.1 GCA_937924035.1 uncultured Saprospiraceae bacterium
AAGAAGTGGGGTAATACTAATATCTACATCGTCAAAACATACGTCATCTGTAGTATCTCCATCGTGATCTATGTCGAGAATATCAACTTCTGTTTTTGACTGACAAATTCCACCATTTGTTCCTCCAACATAATATTTTAATTGAGTTACATTGGTGCCTGCTGGTAGATCTAAAGTGGGTTTTAACGGGAAGTTTAGTCTAACGTCTTCTCCAGGTGGAATTGAAAACCCCGTACCTGACCAGTCTGCGCGTAGAAGCGTGTTTGAAGTGCCACCATAGTTTGGTGTAACGGTAATACTACTCGGAGCAGGGTAACCTGCTACGCTCGAAAAGACATTCACCTTCGATTCATCAATAGTGAATCCTGCAGGAATTAGAACACTTGCCCACGGTTCGTCAATGCTTACCAGAGTTCCTGGGTTATTTCTAAATTGAGCAATCAGGTAGAAGTCTTTATTTGGTTCTTTTGATCCATTGGTTCCTGTGTAGATATATGAATAAGGCTTTGGCTCAGCTACCGCAGCAATAACATCTATATCCGTGCACTGTGATGCGGGCAAGGCACCTGGTGTGGTTGTAGAATATGTAAGGCAATTCGTGATGATGCCAAGGGGTGCGGTAGGGTCAACTCTAAAGCCGAGAACCGGCGCATCATAATGGTGAAATTCGATAGGAGCATTGATGAAATGATATCGAACACCAGTAATTCGTTCGCTTGCAGATAGACCCAACGAGGATATCTCGACACGAGTATTCGTATACAGATCATGCGGCGAACCTGCTAATACTTGCCAGGTTGCGTTCAAACTTGTCTGATATTCTATAGTCAGTTGTCCATCGAGATGGCTTGGTCCAGCCCACCATTTTCCAGACTCAATTGATTCTACTTCAATACCTGAGGGGATATTATCGATGATAGTAAAATCTGTTAGATCATAGCTTCCGAGAACTGTCGATCCTAAGAAGTATTCACCTCTTTCGCCTTGTGCCATTGTGTATTGGCCTGCGTGTTTGTTGAGTTCCGGTTGTGCGTACGGAGCGAATAAGGTTATAGTCTCGGAATCGGTTTTTGATACAACAGATTCACCTACAGGGGTTGCGAACATCTCAGCCGTATTGGTAACCATGTCACCAATATTAAATGTTGGTGTAGTATATTCTACTTCATACCAAAAATATTTGCACTCTCCAATATCTAAATCTCCAAGAGTTGAGGTTATTTTACGTGTTCCTGAATCATAATTAGATACAACGCCTGTAGATGAAGTTTTAGCAGCAATGAAGTTTACACCCGGAGGTAGGTAATCTTCTACGTAAACATTTTTGAGGTTAAGCGTTCCATGCGTAAAAACATCTCTAGAAATATTACAGGCTTTTATCCCAAAGCTAGTTTTCGAATCTACTCCACCACCACCAGCGAGATACTTGTTAAGTTTTAATCTTGCAATGGCCTCACTAACTAGATTGTTAGTCGTAGTTTTTGGCGAAGTATTGGTCGCATCTATTGTGGCAATGATTGGGTAAACAGTGTTGTTTGGAGTCGAACCGTTTGGGTTTCTGACCCTGACGATTACAGATCCAGAACTCCCAGCTAAAAAGGGATCTTTAAATGTAAACGTGACCTCTCGTGTACTCGAATTGTAACTTGCACTGGCTATTTGAGACGAACTAGTCAAGCTAGAGTATTCAACACCGGGTGGAATAGCAACTTTAAGTTCTGTTCCATTGCAATCTGCAGTTGTACTTGCGCACGAGTAAGCAAGTTCAATATTCACTAGCTCACCGGTTGCTACGGGGTTGGGTTTGTCTAGCGTTGTGACTAAATTTAACGAGGTTTGGCCACTTAAACCGATTGCACTGCTGAGCATTATTATTGCTAATCCTAGCAACCGAGATAAAGGCTTCACTGTATTTGCTTTAAGAGACATCAAATAGATTCGACCTTAACTCTGGTCAACATTCATGCCTGTTTAATACGTAAGCAACTGAATGTTAATACCTAACCTGCAATTCTCTTCATGAATACTCGCATACACGCCATTGTTTCTGGTACCGTCCAGGGTGTTTTTTACCGCGCTTCTACCCAAAACGAGGCTAAAAAGCTCAATCTCACCGGGTTCGTTCGAAATCTACCTGACGGAACCGTAGAACTAGAGGCGCAAGGAGATTCTGAGGTGCTTGATCGACTCTTGGAATGGTGTCGACAAGGCCCACCTGATAGTGAAGTGACACGTATTACAAGTGAAGTAATTGCGCGTGTACCAGGAGAAGGTGTATTCGAGATTCGGCGATAGACCAAGCATCTATTCTACTAGCATCGCAGCACCTCTAGCAGCCATAAAAGGACTTGCTTCCACTCTGATTAGTTGTATATCATGCCAGTAGGGCGGTAGTGTAGCGCATAGGTTTTGCCGTAAGGTGTCATAAAACGCCTCTGCTTTTGGTGCGTTTCCTCCACCAAATGCAATGGTCCTGAGGTCGAAAGAGAGTAGGGCTTGCGCCAAAACCTGTTTCAACTGTGTAGACATGTAGTCGAGTACCTTGGCGCTTAGCTCAGACCCGTCATTCAAGAAATCGCAAAGCTGATGCGCTTCAACCTCATGCTTTCCAAGTGAACGGTATTTACGGAGTAAACCCTGAACTCCAACATTGCCTTCAAAATGATTGCCATCCGGCATTGGGACAAATCCAAGCTCTAAAGCGTTGCCATTCGGACCAAGAAACGGTGAGCCATCCATGATTGAGGCCGATGCAAGACCTGTCCCAAACCCAATCCATAAATAGCTATTCCCCAAGCTAGGCATGGAGTGCTTCAAGCCTAGTGCAGCACACATTGCATCATTTTCAAGGCGAAATTTTACGTTTGGAAACCCTTTTTGCAGCAGTTCCAGTAAATTGATATTATCTAATTCCCGAATCGCTTCAATCATGATAGGTGTACTTCTATCACGTGAAATCATTCCGGGCAAGCCAATACCTACCGCATCAAATTCGCCCTGGGAAGCTAAGTATTCCAGCAGTCGGCTCGTAAAGTTGCCTCGCCAATCAGCAGTGGGAATTCGCTCTGTTGAGAGCTCTTTTCCGGCAGCGTCATATCGAGCTGCTTTGATAGAAGTACCGCCTACGTCAAGTCCTAGAATGATCACATCGCGTAAGATGCAACTTATGAACCATCTTAGCAACATGATGGAATTTCTAGGCACAGTGGCTGCTGTTCTGACAACAGCCTCCTTTGTCCCTCAGGCGATAAAAACGATTCGTACGCGTGATGTTTCGGGTATTTCACTTTTGATGTACCTCATGTTGCTCGCTGGCGGAGTGTTGTGGGCTATTTACGGCTTTCATCACGACCTATATCCTGTTTGGATCGCCAACGTAGTTATGACTTGTTTCGTCACGATTATCTTGGTAATCAAGGTCCAGGAAACGAGAAGAGTATCTGCACCTAAAAAAGAGTAGTCGCCAACTTAGAGTTCACTAGTATTCTTTCACGCAACTTCAAAAATCGTTTGAAAAGCTTTTACCGAAATCTTCCTCTTCAAAAAGGCTCACTCGTTGATCTTCTTGAAGATGATCGGAACTTTGAATTCGTCCCTGAATCTTGGGCCGTTTTGATGGTTGACGTAAAAGGTTCAACCGAAGCGATTAGGCTTGGGTTTCACCAAGAAGTCAACCTTGCAGCAACAGGTGCTATTGTTGCTGTCCAAAACCTCTTGCGAGACCTGGATCCTGCGCTTAAAGTTCCTTATTTTTTTGGAGGTGATGGTGCAACTTTTTTAGTTCCTGAAGGCCTTCTTGATGCGTTGCTTGAAATGTTGGATCGTTACAAATTGCACATTTCTAACCGCATTAGCCTTGCGCTAAAGGTTGGTGCGCATTCCGTACGAGGACTAAGAGAGAAACAACATGAAATACGAATCGCTAAATACGCGGTCAACGACTTATTGACCTTACCTATAGTGCTGGGTACAGGGATTAAATATGCTGAAAGTGTTATCAAAGATGCACTAGAAGATGACATTGAGGGCGAACAGTTTGTTGTGCAAGAGGTAGATCTTCAAGGAATGGAATGTCGGTGGGATGAAATCGCTCCACCAAAACGAAAGGACAAAGTCGTCTGCCTAGTAGCATACTGCCCTGATGATGATCAGCAAGGCCGTGCATACGCTGCTATACTTAAAGCGATAGAAACTTGTGTTGGTGATTATATATCTCGACAACCCATATCTAGACGCGGATTAAAATTAGACCTAGCTATTGGAAAGGTCCGTAAAGAAATGAAAGCCAAATTGGCAAACTTTACCTTTTATGATTTAATGAAAGAATGGTTGCTTACCTTGTTTGGACCTTTTTATTTTAGATATACTAATAATGGTAAGGCATACTTAAGTTCACTTACTCAGCTCACACATATCCTTATGTTAGATGGGACATTTAACTGTGTGCTGACTGGAAATTTAGAAGACATAAATCGATTGACTGCGCTACTTGACACGCTAGAAAAGAAAGGGTCTATG
>CALDTK010000226.1 GCA_937924035.1 uncultured Saprospiraceae bacterium
CTGTTGCGCTTTTTCACCGTTGTTACTGAAGTCTTGTAAGCGTTCTCTTTGCATGGCGAGTCATTCCGATGTTGGTTTTGTCGTAGAGCGCTAAGATGGGCCTTAAGAAACCAATGGTCAAAAGACGTTTTCTCACGTACCCTTTAGTTTTTCTCATGTCAATAATTGCGCGCCTATGCTCCAACCACCACTCAAAGCATTGTGGGTATTTGAGGCCGTTGTGAGGCTCGGTAGCTTCCGAATTGCAGCCGAAGAATTGTGTGTGTCACAGTCAGCCGTTAGTCATCAAATCAAGCACTTAGAGCAATGGTTCGGCAAGCCTCTTTTTGACCGAACCGGTAGTCGCCCCAAAATCATGCCGGGTGGTGAAATGTTGGCTCAAGAGCTACGCGTTAGTTTTCTTGATATTGGCGCTGCCTGCCAACGAGCACGAGCAGACTCTAGTGAACAGACGTTGGTAATTGCTGCCATTCCCTCTATAGCAATTTGTTGGCTGATTCCTCGTCTTGAACAGTTTCGATCTAAGTATCCCGACATTACTATCAGTGTTGTTTATGCGATTCACGGACAGCAGGTAGATTTTGGGGCGGTTGACCTTGCCTTTGTTTTTAGCGAATCGCCACCTGACAAACCTAATATTCAAGCAGATTTGTTTTTGTCAGGTACTAGTGTTCCCGTGGTGAGTCCCGCCCTATTTGAGCGGCTAGACAAGAGCAACGTACAAAGCGCCGTATTGGACGCAGGTTTATTACACGACACGAATCTTGATGGCTGGCGAGATTGGTTTACGGAGTCTGGAGCTACACAGACACCAACGATTTCAGGCCCAATATTTGAGGACTTCAGCCTTTTACGAGCCGCTGCGTTATCCGGACAAGGAGTGGCACTCTGCCCTATCAGTATTATTGCAAGCGATGTGTTGTCACACCAATTGGTACCCTTGTCAACGATATCCGTGCAGGAAAACTATAGCTATTACCTGACACATCGTGAATCAGGTGAAGCGGCAAAGATTGAGGCCATTGACGCGTTTAAAGGCTGGGTATTTAGTGTTCGTGATAACGAACCTGATGTTTCAAATTTTTTGAGTGTTAATTTTTGATTGTTGCAAAATCTAATGTTCTACCCCCTCCTACTTAACCCTTTTTTACAATACGTGAGAAAGCTAACGCCAGTATAACTTGGTTGAGCTGGACATCTTTTAGCGATCCTTATAGCGTAATGATCGTTTACGTTTAATAAACGAATAACTTGCTAACCTCCTTATTTCTCACATAAGGACATTCCAATGAAACTTCTCTTCACTGCAGTAACATCTGCATTACTACTCTCCAGTGTGTCGGCCAATGCAGATAGCTTGAGTGATCTAACCGATGGGTGGAGTGGTGACGCTAGTGTGGGTGCCACCAACGCTGCTGGTAATTCTAAGGCCAGGAGTATTAACGGCGCGATAAAATTAAGTAAATCTGTCGATAAATGGCAGCATATTGTATTTGCCTCTGTGTTGAAAGGAGAGTCAACCATCGTTGTGGAGCGTCGAGGTGTAGATGGCGAGGTAGAAATTGACCCTACTACTAATGCTCCTGTTCGAGACATTATTAAAGGCAACAACGCGGAACGTTACACCATAGGATACCAACCACGCTATCAATGGAAAGAAAAAACCTATCTCTTTGGAATTCTCGACTGGGAAAAAGATAAACCAGCAAATATCAAGACAGCAACAAGGCAAATTGTCGGTGTTGGCCACACATTCTGGCAATCTGGTACCGGTTTTTTTAATGGAGAAGTTGGGTTCGGAAATAAAAACCTAAGCCCAGTGTTTGGCGATGATCTTGATGGGGGTATTGGCTATGTCGGGTTCAACTTTTATAACCAACTGACAGACACAACAACTTTTAATGCGGATATGAAATCTGACTTTGGGAGCGACAATACTTTCACTGAAATCGGGCTGGGACTGACGTTTAAAGTGTCTGACAAAATGTCAGTAAAACTGAGTCATTTTCTCCGTAATAACACCGACCTGGCAAACCCGACTAATCCGTTGGATGCAGATACCGATACCGTAACTACCTTTAACTTAGTCTTTGCCCTGTAAGTTCTACGTATCATTGTGCCCCACAATGGGTTTGTAGGGCACTTGACCTAGTGGACTTAAGTTTCATTGGAGCACATCGTTGTCAGTTTTAACGTCTTAACTAACTATGTTGGCTACGGTTTGGCCAACTCCCAAGTTGTTCGGTCTGTTCGGAGCCGAGTATAGAAACGATATTTCAGTAACTGATGACAGCAACAATTTTCATGAAGTTGGAACAGTCATAAATTGCTTCTTAGATTTGATCGAAAATAAGAACGAATAAAACTACCGAGAAAATAACGTACACCATCCTATACAACTCCATTCTTAGAGATCAGCAGGCCATTCACGAACGGCTAATCGTTAAATCAACGGTTCGAACCATGGCCACGTCTAGTATGTAATAACTAATTCTTGCTATTTAGCGCCCCCTCAGTTGTAACACCAATCAATTCTCCCCTAGTCACTGATTTGGTAGGACTGATTAACGGCCTATATTTTCTCTTCTGAAATACCTGTCACGGTCGTTTACATAGCGTCAGACTAGGCAGGATATAAAGCTTAATGCGCAAGCCGTAAGCTTGGCCAGTATCGCTGCATTCTGTGTTCGGTAGAATACCTACTACACCTCCATATCAAGAGAACGCCGTTTAAAATTCGAAATGTTTGTCGCCCTCCCTCACGAATCTGGGCTGTTAAAAGTGGTCAACACAACTATTTTGTGGTTCTCATCAAAGACTTGTGCAAGAAGCGCTAGGTAGCAGTAAGCTCCATCACTTGCCGCAGCATAGGGAACAGTAATGGCTTTTTCATCTACTCTGCTCTACTCATACTTACGATCTCATAAATTTGTTTAACACCGTAGGTATAACCGCGATCACAGTGCATCCAATCGGCCACCCATTCCGTATATTCAGTAACCGCCGGGAAATACTTGCTTCCCACGAAGTAACGGTTGCAATGTTATCCCTATTTTGTAGTTCCAGATTTACAGCTGATTGCAGTGGAATATCTGACCCTTATGTCCGCACTAAAAACATGTCTAGTAGAAGCCCATGGAATATTGACCACGCGTAGCTTCGATGCGGATAAATCACTCCTATGGCAGTTTTATACTCAGCCACAGCTGATCAAACAATGGATGACCGGCTCTGTCGATAGTTCACTGGTAGGTTGCCAAGTTGATTTGCGAGTTGGAGGTACTGCTCACTACTTGTGGAACTCACTCGGCAGACAAACAAATCTTCAAATCAATTTTACAGATATAGTCGCACCGGACTTGTTAGTCTATACTGAGAGATACGATATTTTCTCCGATGTCGACGCACTGGTTACTGTTCGATTTACTCAGGATGGTAGACATACCTTAGTTTCAACGTTTACACGATACGAAAGTCTGTTCATACGTAATCTCATATTTGAATCTGGAATGCATTGCTGGATTGAAGCGAGTTACAATAATATCGACAGACTACTAGCCTCGGGAAATTAGCAGACTCTATTGCTTTGAATTCCACCCAATCAGAGGCAATTCCAACCAATACCATGGTCCCACCACTACTTGAACAACCCATACTAAACAAGGCCCGCTTTAAGCAGGCCTTGTAAAGACTATTTTTGAACTGCTATTTGCCTACGGTATGCAAGTAGCTGAACCGTCCCATCCATAGCCATCGCCATCAGTATCTACGCACAGAGACGCGTGTTCGTGACCGTCTTCCTGTACAGACTTAAGATTTCCACGAATCGCTCCACCAGGAAATTCAGGGTTGTGCACATTGATATAGAACCTCTCCGGATTTTCTAAAATCCTTTGCACAATGCCCGCTTCGCCTGTCGGAAATTTACCAGCTTCTCCTTCAGTCAGGCAATCAGCTGAATTGCCATCTTCAGGACCAGCTAAAGCCGCAACCACAGGGCCATTCGCGTCCCGATCCCCTTCATGTATGTGTGCTGCCATTCCATCACCCACACCGACCAATGCGACGTCTTCAACAACCAAAACATAGCAAAGTGTTGTTGGATCACCGTCCACCCCAAATACGTAGGCCTCACCTTCGCCGTCAGCATCACCAACCAAACGACGATCAGTGGCATTACTATCCACCTCTTCACGACCATCCAATTCGGCTTCGAGCACAAGGTTTGTGTGGCCAGCAAAGGCATAGCCACTACACAAAGCGGCCGACAACATAATCGACAAGGAATATTTCTTCATATGAAATCCCATAAACGTTAGTGCAGAGCAATATGCTACTGCTACCTACCCTTATACGTAATTCCAGTTTATTTAGATGCACCACATAGAACACTTTCTTTCACCTACTTGCTAACGGATCATTGCGTTATTCCATGGATAATTTACACATATCTACACCGTTTAAGTAGAGTACCTATTTACGACTATACTTTCATTGCCAATAATTGGTCATAGTGAATCTACTTAAATATTTTGATGCTCTATTGCTGGCCGTTGTGGCCCTACTTTTTCTGACGACGATTTGGAGTGTTACGCAAGCATACGGGGTCGCCAGCATGAGCGATTCAGTCCGAGAGCAGTATTACGCTGATCGGGGTGTAAAATTAAACTAATAGTCACGTTCGTATGCTTGAAGCACTAAAGAGAAGTACAGCACCAGTAATTACTTCCCAAACTGCACATAAGTAAGCGAAACCCAGTGACTATGCCATACAGGCTGATCCGTACCTGCAGCGCTATCCGCTGGTGTCATGAACACAGCACTCAATAAAAACTCACCGTCACCTACTTGCTCAATAGTACCTACACCATTTTCATCAGTCCGCACAGTAGCTCTGAACTTAGCACCATCGGCCTCCGGGGGTCTATGGAATACAGACAATTGAGTATCAACAGCCGGCTTACCGTCGCGTAGAAGTAATACCTGCATGTCCTCAGAGCCAACAACAAATGGATTCTTGAGTGCTACTAATTCGTAGGGCAATCCGACTGCTTTGTCAGACCCGCCAACATCACCTACTTGAACGAGAGATTTAGCGTAGCGAGAAAATACTTCTGCGAACTTGCCTTTCACGATATTCCTACGCTTGTGGGCATCAATAACCCAATTCAAATCCTCCTCTACAAGGTAATCTTCAAATTGCTGCCATTCGTTGTGATTTACTATTGAAGGCTGTGACTGGTACGCAAGTATTTGCAAGCCAGTCTCGGGATTATTAACTTGAATTGCAGGTCGATCGCCAAGGCGACCGACAATAGCGTATTCAGATCTGCCACTAACAACAATGTTTTTAACAATACGTTCAGGAATATAGGGGTACGCAAAACCCTTGAATAGCTGACCAGACATTAATCGGGCTTTTACGTCTTGACCCTCTTGCAAATTATATTGCAAAGGCTCTATCCAGAATTCATGTGCGCTTGTTGTAGCGGGAATTGATAAAGCTACCAGCATCATCCTGGCCCCTGCAAGCGTAAATATAGCGCTGATCTTACCCTTATCTATGGAATGGATTGAATTGAATTTCATCTAAATGGCTTGCTCTCAACCTCCTTAATTTTGTCTTTATAAAGCCACACCAGCTGCCTCAACGGAGGTGGTAACAATGATCAACCCTGTTTCTACAAGGTTGCTCTTTTTGAGACAGCTGGGTGGAAACCTGCGGTATCTATTCTGCAATCGCAGACAGCTATCTGGACAGCTCATACTAAGAACTGTCCAGCAGATACCATTCACTTAGCGGGCACAGATCTACTGTCCAAGTGCTCTAGCCAGTACGGTAGCGGCGTCATCTCCACTGTTAACAACTAGTGGTTGTGCCTCAGCACACAATGACGCCAACTCTGTCGTTAATGCTGCAATATCAACACTCGACGAAACACCCTCTGCTTGCGAGCTGACTATTGAATTCACTGCATCAATACTGGGACTAGCAACACATGCAGAGACCATTTCTGATCCATCTGCACTGCCGTCAGTTGTCTCTGAAGTACCATCAGTTGTGTCTGAGCTACCGCCATTGTTCATCGCGTTCCCGTTTGCGCCATCATTGCTAGACCGACCACACGCAGCGACCAATAACACTGTGGTAATCAAGGCTATTTTGCTTATTTTAGTAAACATACCGTTATTCCTATAAATGGCCAATGACTAGTTAGAAGAACCTGGTAGAGGATTATTCAAATACGGGAAGGCGTTCATGAATTGATTAGCATTTTGAGGTGCCCCATCACGAAACGGGACAGTACCTACAGGAGCTGCACTACGACTTGCCTCTGGAGTATCACCACACAACAGTAAATTGTCATCCTCACCCACATTGCCGTCGGCATTCAGGTCAACATTAATACCATGACAAAAGGCGCCCATGACCGCACGCAATGCGAGATCGACCACGTCGTCACCTGGTCGACGGCCGTTTGGAAATCCCGCCAAATCACCTGCAGCAACTCCCAAGTTAGACTGACTTTCTCGTTGTGTTGCAACGATACCTGTGTTTAAACGCAGCATCTCTGAGGGCGTCACTGTACTCATTTGTGTAACACCTTCAACACCTGTTAGAAACGCTGCAACCAAATCACCTCTGGGAAGGTTAGTAGGGGCGATGCTTTCACCACTGAGTTCATTGTTGCCGTTAAAAAGAATGTTGATAATTGCCGGCAGTGTTGGATTAGTCACATAGGCTGCAAACTGACCATCGTCTTTTGGCTCACTGCTGTTAAAGCGATTCTTATCTTTTAAACCAATGACCACTTCATTTACCAATGGATTTCCTAGTCTGGATAGTTGAGTCCACGCACCACCGGTTACCTCTGGAGTTTCAAAAGACGCATCTGGGTTAAGCACACTGACCTGCGGCTTACTCGCGGTGGTCCACGCACCAATAACGCCATTACCCGCTCCAGTAAGACAGTTTTTATGTATTTCCAGCGCTATAGTCGTGATATTTTTATCAGCGAGATCATCGTTTGCAACGTTGTCTGCAGTGTTGATCGGATCCAGATTGATCAAATCAAAGGTACGGCCCAGGTTAACTGCAAAAGATTCTTTGCGTTGGCCCACGAAAACGCGACCAGCGCTTTCAGTGCAGTTTGGCAGAGTCACATTGTGGTAGGCATTTCCGGAATTGGTCAAACTGGAAACATAGTTACCGTAAGCATCAGTACTGCCAAACGTTTTTTCACCGATATAATCTAAAGGCTTTGCAAAAGATTCGGTACCACTAACACTGTCGGTCACACCAGCAATGTTTCCAGATCGACGTTGTCCTTGAATCACTGACAACGTGTAACTCTCACCAAAGTTTGCAGCCGATTTGTCATCAGCTGACACAGGACCTACTGCCTTCAGTGGTACTGCGACCATTTGATCGCCAATAGCGAGCGCCACTCCTTCGCCTTCTGCAGCTAGCTCGTTGTTAAAACGAAATCGATAGGTTAAGTCTTCTATCGCATCACCATCGTTGTCTATATGAATTTCATAAACCGCGTTCTGATCCATCGTAAAATAATTCGGGCCGCCGTAGGAATCCTGTAACGGGACATAATTGGCAATCAAGGTTACGTATTGCTCTCGACCTGGCTCATAACTATTGAAGAGGTAGAAGTCAGTGGCATCGACTTTTGGACTCTGCGTTATAAAAGGGGCTTCTCGATGACTCGACGCCAAAGCATTGACGCTTAGAGACAAGGCAGCAATACTGACGAAGCTGGCGATACAAGCCGTACTTAGATGGCGAGTGTGCGAATGCTGTAATAAGGACATATATTAGATTCTCCGGAACCGTAGTACTGCAAGGAAATAGTCTTCACTTAACAGTACGAATCGACCTCCCAATACAGATGCAAAATCACAATATTTATTACTATTTCCTTTTAACAGAGTGTGCTCATAAAGCTAATGATGTTATAAGATACTTTCTCGGAAGTTGCTAGCTGTAGCGAAACCATATGCGCCTTTGCCAATCCAACAATAAGAGCATTACTACATGGCGGTAAGCTCTAGCGAACAAGATACCGCTAACGAACGATTGATCTTGTTGCTACGACAATGTGCGCTGCAGCAAGAAGCAGCGTTCCAACTATTATATAAAGAGACTTCTTCTCATCTTTTTGCTGTTCTTCTTCGTATATTAAAGGTAGAGACAATCGCAGAAGATGCATTGCAAGATACTTATCTAAAAATTTGGACGAAAGCCGGCACCTACGATGCTGACCAGGGCAAGCCACTTACCTGGATGACCAGTGTTGCACGATACCAAGCGCTGGACGTACTGCGAAGCGCGCGCAATCGCACCGATCGTGAACTACATATGGATCTGGACCTAGCTTTTGCCTCAATAGAGAATCTTGGCTCAGTCGAACGGGATGTGGGTGATAGTCAGCTTCTCTCCATCTGTTTGGGACGGCTGAAAGAGGACACCCAGCAGTGCGTGGTGAAAGCCTATTGTGAAGGCTACTCACACGAAGAGCTCAGCGATTATATAGGAGCCCCACTCGGAACCGTTAAGAGCTGGATAAGACGGGCTCTATTATCATTGCGGGAGTGCATTGATGAACTCTCATAACAGTGCATTGAACAATACCACTGAACCGCTTGTAAGGCGATTTACCATCGGAGGTGCCAGATGAGCACTGAAGACAGAGATTGGTGGCTGGCTGAAGCGGGTGAGTATGTGTTAGGCACACTGTCCAATGCAGAAGCTAAGTTCTTTGAAGAACAGATGAGAGATAACCCATCTCTACATTCGATGGTTCTTTATTGGCAGGAACGACTCCAGCCACTGGCTTCAACTGTGCAACCCATTGACCCACCTGCACGAGTATGGCAGAAAATATCAAGACAACTGCAGCTGGGTGATCAAGCTACTAACAAGCAACTTACAACAACCCAGACTTCTAATCGACGCCACACTGGTGAGCGTCGTTCTGGCTCAGAACTTCTATCAAGTAAACATCGACGCTTGTCATCCAAAAAGCTTAACCGTAAAGTGAATATCTGGCGTGGTGCTACGGCACTAGCCACAGCCGCAAGCCTTGTGCTTGCCACGACGCTTTGGGTACAAAACGAGAACGATCAAGACTCTGCGCTACAATATAAGTTCGATACTATTACTGTTGTCAGTGATGAAAATACCAATCCGTTGTGGATAGTAGACGCGTCTAGTACTTCGAAATCAATTCGACTTACAGCACTCGCACCACCTGAACTGGCATCCGATAAATCGTATGAATTGTGGATGGTTAAACCGGATAATCAAGGGGTGGTTTCACTAGGTTTGCTACCTACCACCGCCGGAGAATCTGCCATATTGAATGCACCTGGGCTTAACGCTAGTGCAATAGCCCTAGCCGTTAGTGTTGAACCTACTGGGGGCTCACCTGATCTTGTACCTACAGGCCCGGTATTGTTTCAAGGTAAAGTTCAACAACTGAAGCGGATGGAAAAATCTATCTAGCGATTCTGTTGGCACCAGATTTATTAGCAACAATGAAGACAGGTGAAGTGTGCCCTTGATAAATCATAGGGCATACAAGCGATCATATTCATGTAAGCGAGAAAGAGATGCGATCGAAGAACCAATACCCACCGATTAAGCCAATAATCAAAGAAGCTGGAACAGAGATTCTTGCGTGATACCACTGCTTACGACGAAACCACAACCCGACCACCAACATACAAATTATAATCACCACCAATTGTCCTAGCTCTACGCCGACATTGAAAGACAACAGTGCAATAAAAAAGTGCGTCACATCCAACCCCACCTCACCCAAAACACCTGCAAAACCTAACCCGTGCAATAGACCAAATAGAAACACCAAGAATACTCTCGACTTATAAAGTGTTGAATAAAATATATTTTCAACACACAACAGCACAATAGACAGTGCGATCATTGGCTCTACAATGTTCGCTGGCACTGAGATCAGGTTCATTGTTCCCAGAAACAAGGTAATCGAATGTGCGACCGTAAAAGTGGTGACTTGTATAAGTAGAGGTTTCCAGTAAGGAGAGAGGAGAAACAACGCAACAATGAACAGCACGTGATCTAGGCCCATTGGCAAAATGTGTTTAAAACCGACAACAATGTAGTTAATGGCTACTCGAGAGGGACTACTGTTGATTGAGGCATCACCCAAAGGAATTGCACCGCTCTTCTGCCCTGGTGCTAACAAAGCAGCATAGTTCAATTCACCGGTATAGGACGCAGCACGGACTATCGCATCACCATAGATTTTTGGCCATTGCCACGATAGGCTCACATCGTCTGTGTCAATAACGAATCGCATCTCTATCACCGATTCACGCGGCAGTTTCACATCACCAATACTTGGAATGTTTACCGACAACGCTTTGAACTTCAGTGCTACACCGGCCTCATTCTTTACAGAAATTTCCTGACTAAATTTATCTACGAATTTTTCAAATTCAGTGCGCAGCTCTTCTGATGATAAAGCGCGCAGTTCTTGATATTTTTTAATGCCCTCAGTATCTGTAGTGTCTTCGTGCTCGAACCCTAATTGCGCAATCATGCTCTCAAGGCTGTGCAATATTTTCACATCTACTACTTTATTTTCATTGATCGTAATGTCGACCGTCGCCGGTGTCATCTCATGACCGACACTCGGATTTGCCAAAACTAAGACCAAGCAACCCAGCAGTCCTCTGATTATTCCCGACATATAACGCCCTCAAACACCGCTCAAAAGAAAGGCCCGCAATAGGGCAGGCCTTTCAAGGTTAACTACTGATAATGTAAACCACTACGGTGTGCAAGTAGCCGTACCGTTCCAGCCAAAACCATCACCATCTGTATCAACGCACTGACCGGTTATGCCCGTTTGAGTCGATCCCGGAGTACAGGTAGATGTGCCATTCCAGCCAAAGCCGTCACCATCAGTATCAACGCACTGACCGGTCATGCCCGTTTGAGTCGATCCCGGAGTACAGGTAGATGTGCCATTCCAACCAAAGCCATCACCGTCAGTATCGACACATTGGCCCCCTTGGCTAGAATTGCCACCACCAGAACTTCCACCGCCGGAAACATCGCCAGGTGAACCTGCATAAGGTGTAACTAGATACGGGAAATGGCCGTTAAAGTCGTTTGCAGAAATTGGTACACCGTCGGTTAAAGCTACATTTCCAATAGGTGCATCTGCAGGCGTACATAGCCCAAGATCTAAGCCGTCACCGATGGGCAATGGATAACACAAAACGCCCATCGCAACTCGCAGCGCGATATCGACCGCATCATCACCAGGGCGTCGACCGTTAGGAAAACCCGCCAAATCACCAGCAGCAACACCTAATGAGTTTTGTTGATTCATTGGTGTCGCATCAATACCCGTATTAAGGCGCAGCATCTCTGATGCAGTTACATTCTTAAGCTGATTCACACCAGGGAACCCAGTAAGAAAACCATTAACCAAATCCATCCGGGGTAAGTTCGTGGGTGCGAGATTTGGAATACTGGCACCTAACGTGTCGTTCACAGCATCACGAAATAACACATCAACAATCGCTGGAAAAACCGGATTAGTCACATAGGTCGCAAACTGCGCATCATCTTTAGGTGCGCTGCTATTGAACGTATTCTTATCAGGAAATCCAATAAACAATTCGTTCACCAGAAAATTACCTAATCTTGAGACTTGAACGTACGGGCCACTGACGGACTCGGGATTATCAAGGGTACCCATTGGATTAATCGTAGTTGTCTGCGGAAGACTTGCAGTAGTCCACGTTCCAATAACCCCGTTACCTTGTCCGATCACACAGCTTTTAGGTATCTCTAGCGCAATGGTTGTTACGTTGTTACGTGCCAGATCATTTCTTCCACTGTCCTGCTGTACGGCAGTTGGGAAGGCCATTCCTACAGTAGAGGCAGCATCGATTGGTACAAAGTTCACCAAATCAAAAGTCTCACCCAGTGAAATCTTAAATGGGTCAAGACGCTGTCCAACGAATACCTTACCGTGCGCATCACAGCCTGGTATTGCTACTGTGTGGATAAAGTTGCGAGCGTAGTTTGCATAGCCATCAGCTGAGCCAAATGTTTTTGCACCAATGTTATCTACTGGCTTATGGAATCGAGTTGCACCGCTTGTGCTGGTGAGATTCCGGCCATCTTGCATTTTCACTTCATAGCTTTCAATGTAAGACAATCCAGCCGCTGAACCGCTGCTAATCGCGCCTACATTGCGAAGGATTGAAGGTACAGATGCGCCACCGATGGCAAATTCAGGCACACCACTCGCCGGCGTGTCATTGGAAAAATCAAACTGAAAAGTAATATCTTCCACCGCGTCACCGTCATTATCGATGTGGATTTCATACAAAGCGTTTTCGTCTAGCGGAAAGTAGTTTGGACCGCCGTAGGCGGCCTGAGTTGGGTTGTAGTTGGCCAGCAGCGTTATGTAGCCCTCTCGCTGTGGTTCGTAGCTGTTAAACGCGTAGAAGTCCGCGGCATCAACCTGTGGGTACTTCAATATATAAGGTGCTTCACGATGACTAGAAGCATGTGAGGAACCGAGCCCCAGCACCGAAACCAGGACAGCTGAACAGGTCAGCGCCAAAATCGATTGTTTGGACAAAGATTGTGGAATAGTGACTCCACCTTTAATTTTTCGCATAGATATATGACTCCGGAGAAAAGAAAACTGAATTAACTCAGGGGTACATACGTAACCTGGCATACAAATAGATGCATTCAAATCCAACTTTTAAGACCTCTCGAATTGT
>CALDTK010000227.1 GCA_937924035.1 uncultured Saprospiraceae bacterium
CGCTTCTTACCGCCGCCTTTAATGGTTTCAGCTAGCTCTGTTAGTCGCTCGGTAGCATCATCTCTGCGATTGAGAATGACATCTTCAACGGCGACAAGAAGTGGCTTCGGGATATCTGCATAGACCTCAATCATGCCCGCATTGACGATACCCATGTCCATGCCTGCTTCAATAGCGTGGTACAGAAAAGCAGAGTGCATCGCTTCTCTTACCGCATTGTTGCCGCGGAAAGAAAAGCTGACGTTACTAACGCCTCCACTCACTTTAGCACCTGGACAGCGTGCCTTGATTTGTCGAGTAGCCTCGATAAAAGCAATGCCGTACCCATTGTGCTCCTCAATGCCTGTGGCCACTGCAAAAATGTTGGGATCGAAAATGATATCCGTGGGGTCGAAGCCAATTTCATCGACAAGAATGTTGTACGCCCGAGCACAGATTTCAACTTTGCGCTCGATCGTGTCTGCCTGTCCTTCTTCATCAAAAGCCATAACAACCGCCGCTGCGCCATACCTACGTACAAGCTGCGCATGTTGTCGAAACTGCTCTTCGCCCTCTTTCAACGAGATAGAGTTAACGACACACTTGCCTTGTACACATTGTAACCCAGCTTCGATGACATCCCACTTACTCGAATCAATCATGATGGGCAACTTGGCAATGTCTGGCTCGGCCATCATCAAGTTGAGGAAGTCTTGCATCACCTGCTTGCTGTCCAGAAGCCCCTCATCCATATTGACATCGATGATCTGAGCACCACCTTCAACTTGGTGTCTTGCTACACTAAGTGCAGCATCATAGTCACCTTTCTTAATCAATTTCGCAAAGCGCGCCGAACCCGTCACATTGGTCCGTTCACCTACATTAACGAAGTTGGTATCTTCTCGTATGATGAGTGGTTCGAGTCCACTTAGGGAGGTTAATGGTTCACTTTGAGGTATCTGTCTATTTGGCAAACCTTTAACCGCCTTTGCCATAGCGGCAATATGATCAGGAGTTGTTCCACAGCAACCTCCAATGATATTCACCAAGCCACTAGCAGCAAAGCCGCGGATGTACTCTTGCATCTCATCTGGACCTTGGTCATAAGCACCAAGTTCATTCGGCAAACCAGCATTCGGATAGGCATGTACGAAGCAGTTAGCTGCTTTAGAAAGGCTCGCGATGTGCGGTCGCATTTCTTCGGCGCCGAGCGCACAGTTTAAACCTACACAGAACGGACGAGCATGTTTGATACTGATCCAGAAGGCTTCTGCCGTTTGTCCACTAAGGGTACGACCACTTGCATCGGTGATGGTTCCACTCAGCATTGTAGGGATGGCAAGTTCTCTTTCTTCAGCCAGACGGTCAATCGCAAAAATTGCAGCTTTTGCGTTTAGAGTATCGAAGATGGTTTCTACGAGAAGTAGGTCAGCTCCTCCGTCTATCAAGCCAGTTGCTTGCTCAAAGTATGCTTGTTCTAATTCTTTAAACGTGACCGCTCGATAGCCTGGATTGTTTACATCTGGGCTGATGCTCGCAGTCCTGTTTGTAGGTCCCATTGCACCAGCCACCCAAGTTTCCTTGCCAGTGGTTTTGGCGAAAGCTGAACACGCCTCCCTAGCCAACTTGGCACTCTCAAAGTTGATGTCGTACACCGCATCTTCCAGTGCATAGTCTGCCTGCGCAATCGTAGTTCCTGAAAAGGTATTGGTCTCAATAATGTCAGCCCCTGCTTCCAAATACGCCAGGTGAATATCTCGAATGATACTCGGCTGGGTAAGGGAAAGCAGGTCGTTGTTGCCTTTCTGATCCTTTCGCGTTTCCGCAAAACGAGCCCCACGATAGTCGGTCTCTTGTAACTTGTGTCGCTGAATCATTGTACCCATCGCTCCGTCTAAAACAAGAATTCGCTGATTGGCAGCGGCGTAAAGGGCTTGTGCCCGAGCTGAGAAGTTCGGAGTAGAAGACATATAGTGCTATTGTGGAGGCTAAAAAACGCCTGAACGCTGAATTGTATTCATCGAAAAGCCAAAACTGACACCGTGCTGATTGGGAATTAGAGATGTCGTGGTGCTGCGTTGATAGTAATCATAAGTCGCATGTAAGCTTGCCCCAGCAAAAGGCTGCCAACTGAGTTGAACTTTCGCGTACGTTCGCTTGACCGGCCTTTCATCTGCAATCGCATAGTCAAAGTCTCGGCCACGCAGATTGTTGTTGTATAAAATATTTGCACCGATATGCGGCGAAGGGGACAAAGCGACATCGCCTTGCACCATGTTTACGAACTGACCAGAAATTCGCCAATCTTTTTTGATTTTGTATCCTACTCTAAACTGAAATTCTCTCAAATCTGCTCCCCAAGGGTGTGCAAGCGGCTGGTCATAATGCACGTAATTGATAGGTCCAAATCGGTGACCAAACGTAAAAGGTCGAATCGAGTTAAACTCTGCGCCAATGTCTAGCCGCTCCTGACCAAAAGCGCCAAACCACTTACCACCAACTTGAATAGCTTGTTTGTTGGCCCACCAGCCCGTTCTTCCTATGAGTTCATCAAACTTGAATTCGTCAAAAAGAATCTGACCGTATACTTCTGCTGTTTTGCCAATGCGAAGGTTGGAGTAAAGACCAATCAAGGCATTGTCGGTCGAGCCGTTGTCTTGTTCTACTGCTCGATACAAAATAATAGGGTTGAGGTACTGAGCATCAAAGCCGTTCTCTCGCTGAAAGACAGTCATTTCTGTAATGCCAACTTCCCATGCTTTCGTTAATTGAATGCCTAGGGTATGCGAGGCAATAAACTTTCTGTTTGAGAATGCGCTCGTCTGCCGTCCATCTTTCATTTGAGAAAACACGTTGCGATAATGAATCTTCCAGACCCTAGTATCGATTTCTGCAAAGAGGTAAGGATCTGCAAAATTATCTAAAATCAGGCTTCGATAACCTGTTCCTAGACGAGGATTACCATGGCCAAAGCGAGCAGAAATGTGTTTTGTAAGATTAAAGCCGACTTCACCCGTGGCTTGAAAGAAATCTACACCGTCGGAAATGTCAAATATGCTGCTGTTGTAAGGTTTGAAGAAGCCTACCCCAGGTACCGCATTGTTATAGGCCGAGCTCCATTCACGTTCCCAGCTTTGTAGACGGGCTTGATTCTCATAGAGGGTTGTTTGAAACCATACTTTTCCATCAACCTCACCTCTTACAGTAGCGCCTCGAGTATTCGTAAACACAGCACCACTAGTAGTTCCTGTATTTGATTGATTGCCAAACTCGAAATTTAAAACCGGGTTTGCGTAGAATTTAAGGCCTGGACGCTCTACAGCAATCGCATATCCGCGTTGACGATAGAAGGACTTGTTTAGCCATCCGGTTAATCCTTTTTTAGCGAATAGCCCTCTTTCTTCATCTGAGCCTTGCTCCACACGATTGACTAATGCTAGTCTTTCCTTAGCAAGCTCAATATCCCATTGTTGCTGCGCAGAAAGGGTAAGTCCTGAAGTATCAATTCTTTGTAGCCAGGAAGCAACGTTCTGATAAGTATACGGTCGAATAGCTAATTGTTGTCCATCTGCTGAACCAGCCAGTAATGAAAGTCTCTCCAAGTGTTGACCATCGCCTTGGTAAGTGGGATAGGGTAGGAGCTGCCCTTTTAGGCTTCCAACAAGACCTAATAGAAGTAGGCAAAAAAGAAGAAATCCTTTCATAGCGCCAATGTAGTCAACAACACTTTGGAAGCTTCCTAGAGGCGTTGCTCTTAACTTAACGTTTGTGAACATAAGAGACTCCAGTAGGATGAATGATGGATGACTAGTCTAAACGCAAAAAGCCCAGCATTTCTGCTGGGCCTTTCAAATGTAGCGAGGGTCCCGCAGCGAAGCTGCGTGGATCCTCGTTTCGACTTGTGGTCGAAACGGGACTGGTCTCAGACCCAGACACCATGTTCTTGAATATAAGCTTGCACTCGTTTTCGGGACTTCATTTTCTTGAACTTCATTTCTAAAGACCTCGCTTCTTTGAAGGTTTCAAACTCAACAAATCCGAGGATCTTCCATGGTCTGAAAGGAGCGGTCGCCTTATTTTTTCCTGAGTTATGCTCAGAGAGTCTCCGTTTCAGATCTTGAGAAGCACCAATGTATCTCCTTCCTGATCCTATCGATTCCAAGTAGTAAGTAAAATATTTCATAATTGGTCGTAACGCAAAAAGCCCAGCATTTCTGCTGGGCCTTCCTAATGTAACGAGGGTCCCGCAGCGAAGCTGCGCGGATCCTCGTTTCGACTTGAGGTCGAAACGGGACTGGTCTCAGAAAAGAGAGTTCCCAATCTAGGTCAAATAAACGCAAAAAGCCCAGCATTTTTGCTGGGCCTTTCTAATGTAGCGAGGGCTGGACTCGAACCAGCGACCTTCGGGTTATGAGCCCGACGAGCTACCAACTGCTCCACCTCGCGATGTTTCTTTCGCTTATTTGGTTGTAAGCGGCTGCAAATGTACACACATGTTTGATACCTGCAAGGTGCAATTCACATTCTTTTCAATTTTTGTGCTAGGCTAGTACTGAAACGTGGGACATTTCACCGGGCGCGATTTGCGATTCCGACTTCCCCAATCAAAGGATTGCACCAAACTAAACTCCGGCCCACCAAATCCATTCGATGCGGTTGTTAAGGAACTGACATTGGTATCGAAGGATATAGTAATCACTGTATGATGGTAATCAAATCTTGCAGCAATGATTAAAGCATCCACTCCAGCGTCATTTGCAGTCAAATAGGATCGAAGAAATGCCCCAAAGTGTACAGCAATCTGAGAATCCGATGAAAGCCCATTGTCTGTTTTATAGCGCCAGTAGGTGCCTAGTTTTACCTGTCGGTTTGGCCCTTGAGTAAGGTATATCAGGCTAGGGCGAATGCTATTGAAGCGTCCAAAGTGCACTTCAGCTCCAGCATGAAGTGTCCACTTTCGGTAAAGGCGATCACCTAAGCTGTCATCACTGTCTCCTAAAAACGTTACATCAGGATTATTAAGATGCGCTCCTGCTGCCCCTGCAAACCAAGAAAGCCTTCGATTCGGCTTATTAAAGAAAGCCATCCCAAATCCGACATCCCAAAACTTATTCTTCCCTTCACCTTGAAGAGACTCCAAAGGTTCGTAGGAGAAAGCACGCGCTTCACTCCAATCGATTCGTTGCGAGTTGAAAATGTTTTGGATTCCAAAGGAAAGGAAGGTTTTTCCTCCATCAAGTCCTTTCATAAAGGAACTGTTTATACTCAGTTGTTGAGAGGTGAAATTCAAATCACCTGCTACATCATTATTAAGGTGGACACCAATTCCAATAATGTCTTCTCTTGACTGATACGCCTTCATATCGGCTGAAAAGCTTGAAGTACGAAAACCGTTGGTAAAGTTGTTCCATTGGCCGCGGTAGTCGATACCCACGCGGGCACGTCCGTCCATAAGGCCAGTATAAGCTGGGTTCGTTTGAGTAGGTACTGCTGCTAAATGAGCGTAGTGAATGTCTTGCGCAAACGAGCTTACTGAGAGCATCGTGCATAGCACTACTGTGTACCATCCCATGAGTGTTTGTGTGTTCATAGTACAGGATGTACGGGTATTAAAGCAACTTTTACGCCGCTTTTCCGAGGTTAAGCGGTTTTAACACCTTAAATATTCTGACATATGATTGCTGCGAAGTAGATTGTTCTGCGTTTTTACGGACAAACGACTGAAGGAAAAGCCTTCAAAATCAAGTAATCCGCGCATTGAATTTTATGAAGGCAATCAACCCTTCTGTAGTTCAGATTATACTACTTAACGTCTCATCACCTTACCACTGTCACATTCCCTTGTTCTGTAAAAGGCTGGTTGTTCAAGCAGTGGCCTTCCATGTAATACATGAATACACCTGGATTGACAGGCATACCTCTGTGGGTCCCGTCCCAATAGACGTCAATATTCGTAGTTTCATATACGAGTTCACCCCAACGATTGAAGATCTTTAGAAGTACGATATCTTGAATTCCTTCGTAACGAATTTCTAGTTCATCGTTCGCTCCATCACCGTTAGGGGTGAGTATGTTAGGTATCAAGACTTCTCCAAAAGAGCAATCATCTTCTACGATGAGCGTAAGTTGTTCTCGGTCATTACATCCTTGTCCAGTCGTCGCTTCTACTTCATACGTTGTAGTCGTAAGAGGTTGGACTTCGACTTCAGTGCAGTTGTCACATAAAACAACTCCACGTTCGATCCATGATACGTTGGCCATTGGATTATCTGCGACCGCTTTTAGGGTTGTCCTTTCCCCAAGGCGAATCTTTCGTGCACTTACTATGCTAACATCGACAGGATCATCGATGATAACTTCTGCTGAAATTTCGATGGTATCTCCTCTACAATCGACAACGCCTGCAGTATATGTAGTCGAATACTCAATATTTACTTCAGGGTTAGGACAGGTAGTACAGCTCAAGCCTTCTTGCGGGCTCCATGAAACTGGGCCGATGTATCCTCGCACTTGAAGCTGGCCACTTGTGCCTCTACACATTCTAATATCATCTAGTGCTATGAGTATTTCTTCAACAACGATATATGTCAATACAACAGTTGAATCGCATCCATACACGCTGGTAAATTCACCCACATAAGTTCCCGGCTCCGATAAAGTTTCTCCAGCAAATTCTATGGTTTGATCGAAACACGTTGTGACCGTGTCATATTGGGTAGTGTTCCCATGAACGATTAATAGGGTAGTATTAATAGAATCACAACCATTCACATTTGAATGGGTAGCTTCATACGCTCCCGCTTGTGTAATGTATTCTCCACTTATATCGACGCCTTGACCTTCACAAATGTCCATGGTGTCTCTCGTGAATACGGCCTCTCTATAAAGAACGTTCAGCGCGATAACAGAGTCACATCCGAATTGACTTGTAAGGCTATCATAGTAGGTGCCCGCAACGATAATCTGTTGTCCACCGAAGGTTATTTCCTCTCCTGCGCAAAGAAGAGTGTCACTCATCTCTAGCGTTGGTAAGTAGTGTACTACATTCAATTGAATTGTTGAGTCGCAGCCATCATGAGTAGTCAGCCTAATAGCATACTCTCCTGGATTAGGGAACGGTATTCCTGCATGTTGATACACTACTCCTTCACATACTCGAGCGATAACTTCAGTATATCCAGTGTCTAAAACAGTAAGGTCAAGGACCAAATTACTATCGCATCCAGCTGTTCCTGGTAAAGTGAAATTATAGACGCCAGAATCGAAAATTGTACTGTTTCCAACTTCGAGACTATCTCCTGCGCATATTGTTTGAACGAGCGTATCTCTAATCTCTGGGATCACACTTAAGATGAGCGTATAAACTGAATCACAACCAGTGGAAGCAATAGATGTATCGCGATAAACTCCTGTTTCAGTATATCTATCGCCACCCATTTCAAAGAAATCTCCTTCACAAATAACTGCTGTTGTATCTGCATCAGGATTTTCTAGGATAGTGACGTTGACATGAATAGTAGAGTCACAGCCAAACGGATCCAAAACGCTAAAGCTATCAACACTTGATGTGCTATATGTGCGTCCTGAAATTTCTAAGCTTTCGCCAAAACATAAGGTGGTATCAATTCGGTAGCTAGAAAGAGGTTTTACCGAAAGGTTGACTGTAACTGTTGAGTCACAGCCAAACACGCTTTGGCCAGTACGCACAAATGTTCCTGCAGTCGTTAGTGATGTATCGAGTAACATGTAGCTCTCACCTTCACAGATAAGTTCATCCACTTCTTCGTCAAAGGTTGGGCGATAAATGAGGGTCACATTTACGATTGAATCACAGCCATCCGCAGTATGAAATTGTAAAGGCCAACGTCCAGCCTGAGCAATTGTATATCCACCATTTGTATACACTTGACCAACGCATAGTTCTTCCCGGATTTCTTCATCATACTTTGGCGAAACCCGAAGATTTAATACCACATTACTATCGCAGCCATATTGGCTAGTTAAATATTGTCGATATGTGCCTGATGTAGTTAACCTTTGAGCACCGAACCAGTATTCTTCACCTTCGCAGACGTGTGAGTTTATAATGACGGTGCTTGTGTCGTAAACGGTTAGCGATAATTCAATAATTGAATCGCAACCTTGACTAGATACTAAGGTTCGCTCGTAATCGCCAGCCACCGTAAACACTTCACCTGCAGCACTGAAAGAGCTTCCAGGGCAGATGCCTTCAACTAAAGCCGTCCTTAATGTATCTGCTTTCGCCAAAACCAGTGTGCGGGAAGAATCGCAGCCAAGTGTCGAAATGAGTGGTATAGTATACGTTCCAGAGTCGACATAATTATTCCCTTCAAATGAAATAGTTGAACCTTCACAGAGCCACATGGAAACTGTATCTCGGAGGTCTGGTAAGATGGATAAGTCAAGCGCTAAAGTGGTGTCGCATCCATGCGCAGTCAACAGCGTGTCACGATAGCTTCCAGCTTGATCATAAATTCGACCAAAAATCTGGATACTATCACCAAAACATAAAGTCGTATCAAGCTGCCAATCAACGAAATTGAAGACATTTAAATTTAGAGTGGCGATGCTATCACAGCCGTTTAAATTGCTTAAGCTATCAACTCTTGTTATGCTTGAAGTAAGTGTATCTCCTAGGTAAAAAAGCGTGTCGCCACGACATAGATCAATATCCTGAGTTGTGCGATCTGTAGGGCGAATGACAAGATGTACTGGTTGCGATGTTGAAGAACAATCAGGATCTGTAAGATCTGGTTCGTTATCCGCTACGACGACGCGGTAGTAACCGTCAAACGCTGAAGTAGCATTTGGTAAAATATGATCTGTTTGTGTGATAGGTAAGCCTAAGTCTGTCCAAACAAGACTATCGGTACTAAATTGCCAGCGGTAAACAGGAGTGGTGTATCCACTGTCAACCGAAGCACTTAAAAAGATGTCTTCACCTATACATCCTGCTTGCGCTGTTGCTAGTGCTGGAATTGCTGGTTCACATCCAATTATGGTAATCGTTTGCGTAAAGGTTGAGAGATTGCCACACCAATCTGATACTTGGTATTCTCTAATAATCCACCTTGTTGCTGGACAAATCTGCTGAGAGTCTCTAGTTGTAAGTGCAATTGGATTCAATCCACTACATGCATCTGCAACAGTAGGGTCAATTGGAAGAGGGATTTCTTCGAAACATTGAAGAACAGTATCACTCGGTTCTTGAACCCAAAATGGAGGAACGATATCTTGAAAATAATAGAGTTGAGTGTACTCAGCAGAACGCCCGCAGTTGTCTTCAGCATGATATGTTCTAAAGATTAGTCGCTCTGTGTTACAATTTCCTCCCGAGGCCATAGAATCAGTAAACGACAACACAAGGTTGCAGGCTTCAATAATTTCAGGCTCGATAATAACTGTGGAATCTAGGCACGAACTAAAAATTGTGTCCGGTAAAGGAGTGAAGACTGGACCAGCTGTATCAACTACAGTTATCACTTGTTCAGCACTTGTAACATGACCGCAATCATCCGTGGCTTCCCACCTTCTGTAAATTACATTAACGATCGGACATGTACCAGTGACGACACTATCCAAAGTGAAAACAGGAACTGGATTCGTACAGTCATCAATAAAAGTAGGAACCTCTGTAGGTAGAGGTTCGCCACATGCAATGGAAGTGTCTCTAGGAGATCCCATCACAACAGGACTTTGTTGATCAAGAACTAAAATTCGTTGACTGGCTGTGGTTATTCCTCCACAGACATCGGTAGCTGTCCAGGTGCGAACGACATGATAAAGGGTGTCACAAATTGAACTGTAGACTGTGCTGTCCAATCTGATAATTGGAGATGGGTCACAGTCATCTCTAGCGGTTACAATAGGCGGTGGAAAACCGACTCCACATGTTAGAATTTGATCTGCAGGGATTCCCTCAAGTATAGGTCCTGCTGTATCTCTCAATTCAATTCTTTGGGTTGCAGTACTTCGATTGCCGCACCCATCCCATGCTTCCCACGTTCGAACAATTGTTTTGTTATAGATACAAGTGGAGTCAATCGTTTCCTGATTGAATGACCACTCATAGTCATTGTCGCAATTTTCTTCGAAAGTTGGAGTAGGTATTGGTAAAGAACCTGTGCATCCTGCGACTAATGTATCTGATGGGATATTTAGAACTTGTGGCGGACTGTTATCTGTTACTCTAATTGTTTGAGTAACTAGCGTAGAATCACCACAATCATCCCAGATAACCCAGTTGCGATTAATAACATAAGAATAGTCACAAGCACCATCAACAATAACATCTTCATGGCTGTAATCAATACTTATATCACAATCGTCGGAAAGTTCAGGAATCTCTAGTGGAGGAATAGAGTCACACATTACGGTAGTATCCATGAAACTAAAAACCGCATCAGGTGGACTCGCACAAATGAAGAAACTTAAACAT
This sequence comes from uncultured Saprospiraceae bacterium, assembly GCA_937924035.1. GTDB lineage: Bacteria > Bacteroidota > Bacteroidia > Chitinophagales > Saprospiraceae > CALDTK01. The sequence goes on from CALDTK010000227.1 coordinate 10,439, forward strand.
ACAGTTTGAAATAAACCTTGATCGTTTCGAACAGTAACTAAAACTTCATCTATTCCTTGAAAGGACTCTGGAGAAGTATAATTAAAGCACGTTCCGCCGGCTAAAGTTACTGTTCCGGCTCCTTGTCTAACTGATGCAATTGAGTGTGTTGTCGCACAACTGGTCACGTCAATACAATGGTTAATTGTTTGTAGTCCGCAGAGCGTATCTACAAAATATGCCGTGGTAGGTTCAAGTGTTTCAGGCTTGTAAACAGTCATTCTATCCTTAAAGGCTGTGAGGTAACCGTGTGTACCCGTTTCCCCTTCAATCCCTACGAGCATTCCTGCAGTGAAATATGCATCTGATGATATCGCATTGTTCTCTTCAATACAATTTACTTCAAACGTAACAACCGCTAAATCTGGTCTAGCTGGAACAGACTCTGCGGTGGCACAAGAACTATAGCTGCTTCCATTAATTTCGAGTGAAGCAAGGCCTGTTCTAGGAATAATGACATACACAGAGTTGTCAACCAATTTAGTTGTCCCAGAGTCATCAAATCGAGGAAATTCTATGAGCGTGTCGCCTTTACATTCCCCAATCGGCGCAGCGATCGCCATTCCCACTTCATTATTCGGTGATATCCCAGAAACATGGAACATGTAGAAAGGCTTATTAGCCTGAAAGTGTCTAGCCTCATATTCATCACCGAGCAAATAGTAGGTCTCATGTTCTCCTGCGTTTAAAACGATTTCAGAGTTTACATCGCCATCTATGATTACTCTAGTGTTATTTTTATTGGCAACTAGAATCGCATACTGTTGCTCTTGATTTCCTTTTCCCCTAACGAGTACATATTCATCGCCAGTTAAGCAGTTTGGTACGAGTTGATCTATACCTCCATCCATGCCTCTGGCAACCCTATCCGTTTGTACACCATTTTCAAACCGGCATGCTTCGGTATGCTGAGATCCACTATTTACGACGATTGGTTTGGTTGAGGTTATTAGTGATCCTGAAACCGTCGTATTGTCCCAATTATCTCTGATTAGAAGCGTTTCATACTGATTTAGAGTTCTTGTGTATGGGCCTGTGATTCCGCCCATTGCAGGGAAATCAAACTTGAAAGTAACTTCTGTGTTGTCTTCAGTCGCCATCACACTTATAAAGTGACCTTCACTCCAATCTTCATCATTTGACCCACACGTGCTGGTTTGACTACCTGCTCTAAAAACTCGTCCCATCGCTTGAGGGCCCTTTATGGTGACTAAAGTCTTGTTGTAAAAGGCATCAATACGGTAAATGGGTTGAATGAGTTGGTCTGAGGTTATGACCCATCCTTTATCTGCTTCAATCTCATTGTAAGTGCCAGTCTGGAGCTGGTTGATTGTGAGAGGGATTCGAAGAGGTGTGCCTTTTCTAACTTGATAGTTTTCATTGAAGGTTGTTCCATCTGCTGTTCTGATATGAATATTGGCAACCTGTTCTAGTGTAGTGATTACTAATTCTGATGGCTGGTTGAGGTTATCATCATTTGTTCGCCAGACTGGAGGAATAAAATATGTCTTCATTGAATCACACTCGGCAACAACACCCCCGAAGCAATTGCATTGAGGGTCGTAGTCATCGACAAGCCCATCATCATCATCGTCAATTCCATTGAAACAACACTCACACTTCATTTCAAGCGTTTGCGAAGCAGAGGTAGCGTTGCCGCATTCATCAATAGCCGTCCATGTACGGATGACATTGTAAATCATGTCCGAACACGTTCCGTTACTCGTTTGCTCAGAAACCTCTGAGTACGTAATTCCTACATTTGGATCACATCCGTCCGTCGCCGTTATATCTGAATAAAGTGCGGGAGCAGGAGGCAAGGCTTCACAATAAATGATAGCATCTGCTGGGATGCCTGATAAGACAGGAGCATCACCATCATGATATGAAAATGCCTGGACAGCCGTAACAAATCCATCGCAGTCATCTGTTGCCGTCCATATTCGACGAACAATCCTACACGTGTCGCCACCAAGGTTGTCTAAGGTATCAATGACCATGCTTAACGTGGGAGTCCCCCCGTTATCTGTAGCGGTAACTCCTGCGACTCCCGCAGTTGGTAATGCCTCACCACAAGCGAGGCGACCACCAGGAGGGACATCATGAATCGTTGGAAGTTCGTCATCTGCAACAGTGAGAGCATACGTTGCATTTCTGGTGTTTCCACATGCATCTTCTGCTGCATAGCTATAAACAATAGTGTATGCACCACAAGGACCAGAAATGGAGTCCCTTCGTGTTGTTAACGATGCATTCGGATCACAAAAGTCTATCGCACTCGGAGTTGGTTCTGGCGGAATATTATTAGGATCAACAGTCCGATTCGCTGGTACACCTGCAATGATAGGCGCTTGCGTATCTGATACAGAAATCGTTTGAGTATGTACTGAAGTATTTCCACATCCATCTGATGCTTCCCACCTTCTAGTAAGCGTATAGGTGTGAAGACAAGGTCCATCTGATCTTGTCTCACTTGAATTAACGATGACACTGCCAATGCATGTTGTAGTTGCAGTAACCGTCGGAGATGGAGGAATGTATTGACAAGATACAGCCTCATTAATGGGTGCGTTATTAAATGTAATTTGAGCTGACAATGAACTTATCACCAACAAACAAGCCGCAGCAATCCTAATGGAGAGCTGTAGAATACGGCTTAAAGAAGTTGAATTGCTGGTGTGCATACAGAGTTTCAGATACCCTATATGCATACAAGTATTAGACCGATGTTACATATATGCGACCATTTTAGATAGATAGAGTGTTAAAGTCAGTTGACTGGTCAAAACCAATGGATTCTCTAACATAATTAGGGTATATGTACAGGCTCTAAACCATGTAAAAACTAAAAAAAAGTCCTCCACCCGCAGGCGAAGGACTTATCGTGGAGAATACCGGAGTCGAACCGGTGACCTCTTGCATGCCATGCAAGCGCTCTAGCCAGCTGAGCTAATCCCCCAGGCTAATTGTAGCACAAAACTAGTCGAGGGTTCCTTTTTTGCAAATAGGACTTCTCTTTAGTTTGGATCCACATCGACATTGATCCTAACAGTAGAAAAACCGCGCTCGCTATGGACATCCTGAGCAGCTGCATGAAGTTGCTTCTTTGCAAAAGAAATCAGCTTTGCATTGAGTTCGAGCTTGATCATAATGTCAAGCAAATAATATCCTCGGATCCTACTCACACTTGGAATTGCAGGGCCAATCACTCGGTCGCCTAGCTTATTTCTCAAAAAATGAGCGTAAATCTTTGCTGCTGTGTTGAGGACACTTGGTTTCTTGTGTTTTAGGGTAACCTTGATTAAGCGATGATAAGGAGGATACTTGAACGCCTGTCTTTCCTGTATCTCACGAGCAAAAAAGCTTCCATAATCAGCTGTTCCAATCTCTTGAAGTACGGGGTGATTGGTGTCGTATGCTTGTACCATCACGGTACCTCGTTCCTTTCCTCGGCCACTTCGCCCACTTACTTGAGTCAATAACTGAAACCCACGTTCTGAAGCTCTAAAATCTGGGTAGGAAAGTGTCATGTCCGAGTTCAGTACCCCAACTAGACCTACGTTTTCAAAATCTAATCCCTTCGTTACCATCTGGGTTCCAATTAAGACATCAACCTTGCGTTCTTCAAAATCTTGGATAATGTTGAGCAAAGCATTCTTACCCCGCACCGTGTCCAAGTCAAGTCGACTCACACGGAGCTCTGGCAAATAGACTTTCAGGTCGTCTTCCACTTTTTCGGTTCCAAAGCCCTGCATATGAAGCTTAGCACTTCCACAGGCGGGACATTCCTTGGGTATGTCCTTTGCGTAGCCGCAGTAGTGACATTGAAGTTTATTGGTATGCTTATGATAGGTGAGCGTCACATCGCAATGCACACATTCGCTTGACCAGCCGCAAGATTCACAACGAAGTGTAGGACTGTAGCCTCGTCGATTTTGAAATAGAATTACTTGCTTACCAGCGGCTACTGTCGCTTTAATGCCTTCAATCATCGGCAACGAGAAGTGCGATTGCATTTGCTGCTTCTTCGTCTGGTCTTTGAGGTCAATGATTTCCAATTTTGGCAGCACCGATCCACCAAAACGTTCTTTCATAGTTACAATTCCATACTTGCCCGTCTTCGTGTGGTGGAAGGTTTCAACCGCTGGAGTAGCTGTTCCTAAGAGCACTTTTGCACCATGAAGGTGCGCCAAGTATATGGCCGTATCTCTACCGTGATATCGCGGGTTAGGATCGTGTTGTTTGTAGCTACCATCGTGTTCCTCATCAACGATTACCCACTTCAAATTTTTGAACGGGAGGAATAAAGTCGAACGTGGACCAATCAATATGGGTGCACCTGCACTTGCAGACTTATAGACTTCTACGCGTTCGTTGCTGTTGAGCTTTGAATGATATACGGCGATCTTATCACCGAACATCTTCTGCAAACGCATAATAATTTGGGTCGTGAGTGCAATTTCAGGAAGTAGATAAAGCACTTGCTCTCCACGAGCCAAGGCTGCTTGAATCACCTCGATGTATACCCTGGTTTTACCTGATCCTGTAACACCATGCAAAAGCACTACATTCTTCTCCTCAAACTGCGTCCTTAGTTCGGTTAATGCGCTGATTTGCTGGTCAGATAAGGAGGTGATCGCATCGAGATCCTTTCCATACTTCGATATTCGACTTACCTCCTTGTCATAAAACTCAAATATCCCTTTCTGCTCAATCGCACGAGTTACAGAGCTATCTACACCTGCAATTTCTTGGATCTTAACCTTGGACACGTCCCCTTCTTTCCGTGCCTCTTGAATAAAGGCCATTAAGGCTTCTACTTGTCGGTTACTTCTACTCAGCTTGCTAAAAGCTTCATCAAGTAACTCTTCTTGATTTCGATAAGGAACCGCCAGCCGAACACATTTAACGGTCTTAGGCTTGTACTTCTCCAGCATCTCCTCTTTGAGATACAAGACTCCTTCTTCCAAAAGTTTTTTGATCAGTGGATACACGGTGTATTGACCTATGATCTTTCGAACATCTTCAATCTTCAACTCGGCTTGTAGCGTCAATGCCTCCGCAATAAGATACTCTCGGTCATTGAGATCAGAGAAATCATCTCCATAATCCGGATTGAGCAAAATCCGGGTTTCGCTACTAAGCTTGAGGTTAGCTGGAAGAGCAGCATTCATTACCTCGCCCAGTGTACAAGCATAGTAGCTCGCCATCCATTGCCATAGCCTAAATTGTGTTTGATTGATGATCGGCTCATCGTCCATTACGTTGACGATAGCCTTTGGCGTATGACTTTTCGGTAGCTTGTCGTGAATGCCAGCTACAATACCACTGTAAAGCTTGTTTTTCCCAAATTGAACCTCTACTCGAATACCAAACTGAACCTGATCAAGGTGCTGCTCGTCGACATAGTATGTATACGTCGGCTTGGGTGTTGCAATAGGTAGGATTACCTCCACAAATGTGTTCGTCTTGGCAATGAAGTGCTCTTCACCTACAGAACCTTCAAATATGGAGTCGGACATTCGGGGGGATTACAAAATTCAGTAACGCGAAAATACTACAATTCGTTTTAATTACGAGCCTAACCTTTAATTCAAGAGGTGAAAAAGTCCACAAATCAAGGAGAAGCGCAGCCGCTCGACTAACTTTCCTGAGTGAATACAGCTCTACCCAAATCGCTCAATGGCCGTCTCCTTTCACTAGATGTTTTTCGTGGCCTCACGATAGCGCTCATGGTGCTCGTCAATACCCCAGGCAGTTGGTCACATGTCTATGCGCCCTTTTTACACGCCAAGTGGCATGGGTGCACACTCACCGACCTTGTTTTTCCAAACTTTGTTTTCATCGTCGGCGTCTCCATGGCCTTCTCTTTATCCAAGTACACGGTAAACGAGAATGAACTCTCCAAAGGACCGGCTTTCGCCAAAATTTTAAAGCGGACCTGTCTTATTTTTTTAGTGGGCTTGGCCTTGAATTGGTTCCCATTTTTCCAACTCAACATTGCTGATTTAAGAATTCATGGGGTTTTGCAACGTATTGCACTGGCTTATGGCCTTGCTGCTAGTATTTGTGTTCTGCTTCCGCCAAAACATTGGTTAACTGCCGCAATAAGCTTGGCAGCGGCATACTGGGGCATACTCGTACTCGGGGCTGATACAGATACAGCATTTACATTGGAAGGGAACTTCAAGCGCACGCTTGATTTAGTAACGGTAGGAGAAAATCACATGTACGGTGGCTTTGGAATTCCGTTCGATCCAGAAGGACTAATCGGTTTGATCTCAGCCGCAGCTACTGCGCTATTAGGTGCTTTCGCAGGACATCTAATCCGCTCGCAAGCCTCCAAACTTCAAGCAGTGAAGAAGTTGCTCATCATGGGATTCGCGCTCACGATTTTTGGTCAGCTATTAGACCTTGCTATTCCAATCAATAAGCCACTTTGGACAAGTAGTTACGTTATGTATGCAGGGGGAATCGCCGCGGTTGTACTAGGTCTTTTGCTCTATCTCGTTGATGTCAAATCTTGGAAAGGGTGGACTTCTCCGTTCGTTCACTTGGGGACAAACCCGTTGATCGTTTATGTCTTCTCGGGTGTAATCGTGCGTATAATGCTTTATATCACCCGGTGGACAACCAGCGCTGGAGAGGTGACAAACCTGTACGCTTTCTTATGGGACAATGTGTACGCCGCGTTCATTTCACCCCCCAAACTCGCTTCACTCATGTTTGCTTTGAGCATCGTCTTCTTATGCTGGGCATTTGCATTTAGCTTATACAAGAAACAAATATTCATTAAGCTCTAAAAGTGACTAGCCATATACCTCTTGGGCCACTCGAAAGGTGTTCGCATGTGCATCTACAATAGTAGCAAGCCGCTCTGTGTAGCCACCGCCCATACTCACTGCTACTGGAAGGTTTCTCTGATGACATGCTTGTAAAACCAGTCGGTCTCTTTCCCTGCAGCCTTGAGTTGTAAGACTTAGTCTTCCAAGTTTGTCAGCTGCAAGTACATCTACTCCCGACAAATAGAAGACCATGTCGGGCTGCTGTTCATCTAGCACCTTTGGTATAATACGAGCGACTTCATTCAGGTAAAATTCATCTTCTGTTTTATCCTCGAAACCAAGGTCTAAATCGCTCGTCATTTTACGGGTAGGGTAGTTGCGAGCTCCGTGAAAGCTGAGGGTATAAACGTTTGGATTATGCTCAAATAGCTTCGCCGTACCATTGCCTTGGTGCACATCAAGGTCGATAACTACCGCTTTCGAGATTTCGCCACTCGAGAGCAGCACGTTAGCTGCAATGGCGATATCATTAAAGACGCAAAAGCCTTCTCCTCGATCTGCAAAACTGTGGTGAGTGCCACCTGCAATATTTAGTGCTACACCGTCCTTCACGGCATATCGAGCACAAGCCAGGGTACCTTGGGCGATATGCAATCCACGTTCAACAAGTTTTAGCGAAAGCGGAAAACCAATATCCCTGATCTCTTTTCTGGATAAGTCTTGAGCTTGAAGCTTTCGCCAAAACTCCTCCGTATGTGTAAGAAGCAGCTCTTGTTGAGTGAGCTTTTCAGGGGCAAAAAAGGAAGCCTTCGTAACCGTGCCTTCATAGAGCAATTGCTCTGGAAGCAGGTCATACTTCGCCATCGGGAATCGATGTTTTGGCGGAAGCTTATAATGGTAAATAGGGGAAAATGCGATGCGCATGCAGACCGAAGACTAGGGTAGTGCTTAGCGGATTAACGTCACATCTCCTGAGAAGGTCTGTACCGTACCATTTTTGAAAAGGACCTCTGCCACTACAACAAAAACTGCTGGATTCATATCCCTATCTCGGAACGTTCCATCCCATCCAAATAATTCGTCTCCAGGCAAAAAGCCTCCCGATTGGTGCATCAGAATTCCCCAGCGATCAAACACCATAAAGGATTCAATACGTTCGACCTCTGGGCCTCCAAATGGTAGAATTCTGTCATTGACACCGTCACCATTTGGGCTAAACGCAGTTGGAAGGAAGATATCCGCAAGTGGGTTTACTCTAACAAATACACGATCTCGAACTTCACAACCTTCTATGGTATAAGCGATTGCTTCGTACTCGATATCAAAAGGAGGCGAGACAAGCACGCGCTCACATGTATCACAATCCATAAATTGGCCAGGCAACCACCTGATTGAGTCGAGCGTGTTAGGGAGATCAAGGAAGATTCTTGCCGTATCACCCAGGTTAATGTCAATAGTGTCAAAACGAATAATGTCGTAAAAAACAGGGTCGTCAATCGTAATTAACGTGCTTTGATCACATCCATTTTCTTGAATCAACTGAAATACATATGTCCCTGCCTCTAGGTTGTCAAAGCTGAAATCAGGTGAGGTTACAGGGTCTAAACCTGGTAAGTCAAACCGGAATTGGGCATTCATTGGAAGCTGATCAAGGGAGATTGAAATGCTTCCTTCACCATCAGGACAAATTGGATCAATCGAAGAAAGTGTGTACGCCAACGTATCTCCTTCTACAACATCAACATTTGCCGAAGAAGTACAGCCCAAGTCATCCGTAATCGTTACAGAGTAGCTTCCTTGACCGACATCAGAAATAGTACTCGTGGTATCTCCAGTTGACCAATCGAAAGAATATGGTCCGACACCGTTTCCTGTTTGAACAGCAATCGAAGCAACCGTATTCTCGCCGCAAGCAGTAAATACACCAGACAGCGGTAAAGGAATATCAGCGTTGAGTTGAGATACTTGTGGTGAATAGCTCACTTGACGAGGACTGGCTTCGGCACAACCTCCTGAAGTAGCGATCAAGTTACTTAGCCTGAAAGAGAAGCCACTAGTAGCAGGAAAAGACAAGGTGTTATCTCCAACAGGAAGTGTTGTTGATCCACTAGGGTTACCGTTCACAAAAAGATCGCCTTGTACTGGTCTTGTGCCTTCTACTCGCACCGTCACTTCGATGTCTGAACCTGCACAATAAGTAGGATCTCCGATGATGGACACTTCTGGTTCCCTTAAGAACTCAAGTTCAACATTAACGATACTATCGCATCCATTGCGAGCTCGAAGAATAGAAGTTCCTGTCGGATTCAACTGATCGAAAACACGGTTTCCAACCACAAGGCTGTCACCAAAGCAAATTGTATCTCTCAGCAGAGAATCCGAAGGTGGAAGTACCATCAAAGCCACTCGATAAGTCGTATCGCAAGTAGTCGCACCAACGGTAAAGGTGTCAGAAGGATTACTCGCATTGAAGGTCTGGCCACCAATCACAAGTGAGTCATTATTGCAGATCACATCTGTTCGATCTATTGTAGTGCCGCCTCCAGTAGAAAAGTTGACAGTTACGTTGACGATCGTATCACAGCTTGCGCCAAAACCCATTAGGGTATGAGAGCCTGTATTGCTTGTTTGCGTGTAAGTGTTGCCTGCAATTGTGACAACTGTACCGCTACAAACCGTTGTGTCTAAAGGAATGAATTGGGTTTGTCCCAATTGAATCAAGCGCAGTGGACTTTCGTCAAAACAAGTTGAGCTGATGCCTCCACTACCGTCGTTTTCTCCTGCAAGGCTCGAAATGTATACGTTTCCGCTTGTAAGCCCGAGTGCACCTAAATCAATTGGAAGACTCGGGAATCGTCCGATCTCAATCGTTCCTGCTGCATCGCTGTAAACGACAAAAACTTGAAGATCGTTAGCGCCTAAACTTGCATCATTATTGAAGCTCGCATCCGTGATATAATTATCACAAAGCAAAAGAGGGCTAGTGTTGAAGGTGCCTGGGAATGGTGCTACACAAGGGCTAGAGCAATCATAGGATACGACCTCATTCACTGGGCCACAGTTCTGAGCATCATCAAACATGAAATTAGCCGTACTACCTGTGGCTAGTGGACCAGCACTAAATACTGACGCACTGCTAAAGCTGCCGGCAAATCCTGACATTTGAGTGTAAGGAGCCCATCCTCCAGTTATTGTTATGTCTACTGTGTATGAATTTTGGGCGGCGTTACAAACTGGCGTTCCAACACTAATAGACATTGGAGCAGCCCAGGTTACTTGAATCGAATTACTCTGAGATCGACAGTTGTCAAGAGCCGAAACTCCTCCAGAACCATCGTCATTTCCAGCGAGAGCATAAACAAAGAGCGATTGGCCAAACAAGCCAACCGGAGCATTAAACTGGACATCAAGTCGTTGTTCTAGGAATCCATTGTCAGGATTAGTGTCATCGTCAAGAAAGTAGAACAGTACATCGTCTCCATCATTGACAAATCCTGATACGCCGGCATTCACAAGCTGATCTGTCGAGCATAGCTGATATGGTCCACCGGAAAGGCTCCCAGCATCAGTAGTGCAGTTGATAGAAGAACAAGTGTGAGAAATGTCAACCGTAATTGGAGCATTACACGTAGCTGCATCATCGATGATGACGCTAGAATTTGTGCCACTCACCAAACCGGTGATTGTTAAAACTGATCCTACAAGTGTTCCTAATGAAGTCGTGATAGTGCCGTTGTTTGGTGTTGTCGTAACGCTAATAGTAGCGATATACGTCTGTCCGTCTGGGGCACAAGTGAATGTAGGCTGTCCAACCGACAAAGTCGAGACTCCTACCACATCAAAGGTGAATTGAGCTGCAGAGTAACATCCCCCTTGCGGCGTAAAGGTTACTTGGTCTGGGCCTGAAGTATTGCTCGGTGTATATACCCCAGAACTTGTAATGCTACTGCCTGACCAAGATCCCATCGCAAAAGAAGGATCGAGCTGTGTACTTAGGTTAATTGGGCCTGTTCCAGCACATACCGTGTCCGTAAAAATACCGACGGTTGTTAACGGGCTTATTTGAAGCGATGTTGAAACAGGATCGGTAGCGCATCCTCCACTTGGTGGCGTGTAAGTAAGCATGAAATTCCCTGCTCCTATTGCTGTTGGATCAAGCTGATTACTTGAAACTCCTGGTCCTGTCCATGTACCACCCGGAGCCGCAGAAGGATCTTGTGTCGTCAAGTCAATAATACCAGCATCAATACAATAAGACAATACGGGAAGTGTAAGCGTAATGCTTGAGCTCACAGAGACAGTAATCGTAGTTGGGTTGGTACACCCTCCGACTGGCGTATAAATGATTCGATAGTTCCCTGCTGCTACAGCCGAAGGATCAAAGCTGTTGCCGCTTACGTTCGCGCCTGACCATGTACCTCCTCCATAAGGTGAAGGAACTAAGGCATCGAGGTTTATCACAGGTGAGGTGGTGCAGACAAATTGATCCGCGATGGTTGGGGTACCTGAAACTTGAACCGTCACCTGGATCATCGTTGGTAGTGCGCAAACGCCAGATGCTGGTGTAAACGTTAAGCCGTAAGTGCCCGATGCTACGTTGGGTGCATCAAATTGACCAGCAGCAACTCCAGGGCCACTCCATGTTCCAGCTATAGTTACTCCATTAAGCATCATATCTAGACCAAACGCTGGAGTTCCAGCGCAAATGATGGTATCTCTTCCTGAAGTAGGAGCAGCTAGGAATACAGTAATATCTGTCGTACTCGCTTGAGCACAAGCCGTTGAAGGAGTAAACGTAAGGGTGTAATCAGAAGGGGGAAGACCAGCCGCGCTGAAGGTGGTGCCTGTTACATTGGTACCACTCCAAGTTCCAGTTGGAAATGCAGCGTCTTGAAGTGTTGTCAGATCTATGGTTTCAGTCTCGCACAGTGTAGCTGTTGCTAAAACAGGCGTTCCACTTGCTGAAACCGTTACAGCTACTGATGCCGCTGACGCGCAACCTGTAGGTGTAAAAGTTAAGATGCGAACTCCCGTTGAACCTATAGAAGGATCTAACATGGTTCCAACAACTCCAACCCCAGACCAGGTGCCTGTAGGATATGCTGGATCGCTAATTGTGCTTAGATCGAGCGGGTTATCTGTTTCACACAACGATACTGGGGTGAGTACAGGAGTTCCTCCTTGGGTGACTTCTATCGTAGTTGAAGCTGGGCTTAAGCAAGCGCCTGTTGGTGTAAAGGTCACGTTATGTGTTCCAACACCCACGAGAGAAGGATCAAAGAATGACCCACTTACACCTGCCCCTGTCCAAGCTCCACTAGAGAAAGCTGGATCCTGAATATTGAACAAATCGTACAAGCCATCTGAGATACAAATAGTAGCAGTGCCAAGGGTTGGAGAACCACCCGCGCTTATGGTTATTGTAGAGGTACCCGGTAAGGTGCAACCTCCCGCTGGCGGAGTGTAGGTCACCGTATAATTACCGCTTGCGCTAGGTCCAGCGTCAAAGGAATTACCTGCCACATTAGCTCCTGACCAGCTTCCACCTGGAGCTGCTGGATCTTCAAGGCTAGCTAAATTGTAAGGTTGTTCACTCGCACAGATTGTAACATCCAGCGGTTGAGCGGTTCCTGCACCTGTCACAGTGACGTTAGTTGTAACTTGATTAACGCAACCTCCAGAGATAGTATAGGTTAGTGTGAAACTTCCCGTTCCCGCTGTTGTAGGATTAAAAAATCCAGCAGAAACACTTGGTCCTGACCATACTCCGCCCGTAAACAAAGGATCTTCTAGTGTAGTAAGGTCTAATGGAGCGTCAGCTACACAAAGTGTTGCTTGAGATAGCGTTGGTGTTGAAGCATTAGATACTGTAATACTTGTTGTTGCTGCACTTAGGCAACTTCCTGTAGGCGTGAAGGTGACATTGTGTGTTCCTACTCCAACGATCGTTGGATCAAAGAATGAACCACTCACTCCTACACCTGTCCAAGTTCCACTAGAATAAGCTGGATCTTGAATATTGAAGAGATCATAAAGACCTGCGGTTAGGCATATAGTAGCCATCCCTAAGGTTGGTGAGCCGCTTGCACTAACCGTAATAGTCGCTGTTCCTGGCGTTGCACAACCTCCTGCTGGAGGTGTATAAGTGACCGTATAATTTCCACTAGCGCTAGGTCCAGCATCGAAAGTTGAACCAGTGACGTTAGCACCAGACCATGTTCCACCCGTTGCTGCAGGGTCTTCGAAAGGCGTCAAGTTTAGTGGTTGATCTGAAGCACAAATGGTAGCATCTAACGGTTGTGCTGGACCTGCTGCAGTGACGGTGATTGTTGTGTTCACCGTAGAGGCACAACTTCCAGCAGTGGGCGTGAATGTTACGCTAATAGGACCAGTGCCAGCGGTCGAAGGATTAAAATTTGAACCAATTACTCCCGGTCCCGACCATGTCCCGTTCGGATAAGCAGGATCGACTAAAGCCGTTAAATCAAAAGCAGGATCTGTTTGACACAGAGTTGTACTGCCTAATACAGGTGTATTTGTTGAGGTAACAGAGATCGTTGTTGAGGATGGTCCTTCACAAGAACCTCCACCACTTGGCGTAAAGGTGACCGTTGCAGGTCCTACACCGGCACTGCTTGGGTTAAAGAAAGAGCCCGAAACTCCAGTACCAGCCCAAGTACCCGTTGGGAAGCTAGGGTCTTCTAAGGTGGTTAAATCAAATAGTGGATCATTCAAACAGAGCGTAGCAGTTCCTAGAACAGGAGATGTTTGACCAGTGACATTGATGCTTGTGTTGGTTGCTATTGCACATTGGCCAGCAGGGGGAGTGTAGGTAATTGTTGTACTACCTAAGCCAGCAACCGCAGGATTAAAGAGCCCACCACTAACTCCAGGTCCTGACCAGGTTCCACCAGGCCAAGATGGGTCTTCTAAACCTACCAAAGCAAAAGCTGGGTCTGAAATACAAAGTGTCGTTGTTCCCAAATTCGCATTCACGGCGGGGACAACATTTATGGAAGTAGTCTCAGATCTATAACACTGCCCAGGGGTGGGGGTAAAAGTGATTGTGTAACTCCCCAATGGTACACTCGCTGGATCGAAAAAGCCTCCTGAAACTCCTGTTCCAGTCCACGTTCCAGTAGGGAATCCTCCAACCACTAGGGTTGAAAGATCAATAGGAGAGTTGGATACACAAGCTGTTGCCGTTGCAAGTGATGGTGTGGAAGGGGCGTTTACTGTAATCGTGCTTGTGCCTGGAAGTAAACAACTAGCTCCGCCAGCCGGAGGCGTATAAGTCACTGAGTAACTGCCGGAAGCTGTCGGACCAGCATCAAACGAAGAGCCCAAAACGTTTAGCCCAGACCAAGTACCACCAGGAGCAGCAGGGTCTTCTAATGATGTCAAATTATAGGGCTGATCAGTTGCACAGATGGTAGCATCTAGTGGCATAGCATTGCCACCTGCCTGCACGGTAATCGTCACCATCTCAGGTGAAAAGCATCCTGAATTTGGAGTGAACGTAAAAACATACTGAGCGCCTACACCTCCAATCGCTGGAGCATTAAATGTTGAAGGCAATGTCAAGTTTGGACCAGACCAGTCGCCTGACGGTGATGAAGGGCTTAGTAAATTATCTAAATCATAGGTGGTTGGACCACAAAGCACAGGCGGAGTCCCAAGTGTTATAGGCGTCGGTGCGTTTATGGTAATAGTGGACGTTCCAGGTGTCAAGCATCCACCTGCTGGCGGTGTGTACGTGACAGTGTAAGGTCCCGATGCGGTAGAACCTGCATCGAACATGGTTCCAGAAACAAAAGTCCCCGACCAGCTTCCTCCTGGAGCAGCTGGATCTTCTAACGAGGTAAGATCAATTGGCTGATCTAAAGAGCAGGCCGTGAAATCAAGTGGCATCGCCGCAGCCGAGTTTGTGGCTGTGACTGAAGCAGAACCCAGCAAACTTGCTGGACAGCTAGTACCCCCAACACTCAATAGCGCTATCGCATATGTACCAGCACTTGCTGGTGTAAATGGAATTGTATAAGGATTGTCAGAGGTTGTCACCTGAGGCTGCGGAACTCCTGCGATACTGTAGGTGAACGAATATGGCGGAGAGGCTATTCCTGAAAAGCTTACTTGAATGCTGCTGGTTGGGCTGCCAGCACAGACTGTTTCACTTCCCGAAAGGGTTACCTCTGGGCACTCGACAAAAAGACTTAAGTCACCAACTCCAGTTTGTGGGGGACAACCTGCAACGGGAGGAGCCACCACTGCGCTGTAGTATTGTTGACCACATTCGTTTGCAGTAATACTTACGTTAAGTGGATCTATCGTAACCGAAGCTACGGGAACAGTAGGCGGAGCAGGTATGAAAGGAGTCCCATTACATGGCGCAGGGAAATTTACACCTAAAAGAGTCCAACCAGCAGTCAACACATTATTCCCAGTACTACCAGTGTAAGTAAGTGACTGGTTTGGTCCTGGGCAACCAAAGTCGGCCATGTAGGTATTTGAACCGCCATTGGAAAAAGCCCCAGGAACTGTTGTTCCAAGTATTCTTGTACAGCTGTTCTGGAAAATATAAATAGGAAAGCCTAGAGCGCACAGCCCCGAAAAATCAAAGTTGATATCTGCCTCACTACTAGTAAATACAAGTACGAAAGCATTTGCAGGAACCACAGTGGAAGGACCTGCATAAACCACACACCCTCCGGCGACACTTACCGTTGGAGTCGCGAGTAGAGGGCATGGCCCAAGTGTGCCAATATTAGCAGTAGTTGGCGATCCAAGATCGTTTACCTCGACACCTAAGTCTGAGCCATTAAAACCGCCCGCACTCCAAATGAGCATGGCCTCGTTCTCTTCACTACCATTACTTGGATTGTTTCCATTGCAAGGGTTGACAAGACCGCCGAGAACAACAGGTGGATTAGAACATGGAGCAGATGAACCAACAATTTGCGCCGAACCCACATACGTTCCTTGAGAAAGTGGATCAAAACCTGAGGTCGATCCTGAGTACCAATCAACAGTTTGAGCACCAGGAATCAAGTTGGTACCATCGGCCATCGTTAAAGTAACAACATCACCAATACAGGCTTGATTAGTTGAAATTGCAGGACCAGTCAATGTGGGGCATTGACCTTGAACCATAGTTGTTGCAACAACTATGGTAAACAGGCAAAAAAGCATGTGCTTCAACATAGGCAGTACTACACTGAGTAGTTGGCTTTGGGAGGTTCTGCAAAGTACAAACATACTAGTACGCCGGGGCAGTCCATGAATAGGGTAGGTTTTGGCTTTGTTAGCTTTTTCAACGCTTTATAACAATTCCGCTCCATTCGCATAGGAGTGCTACCTGTTTTCTGAGGTTTCAAGACCTTTTTTTGCTTCGTTGAATATTAAACCGTGGATAAATTTTAGAAGAAAGAATGTACTAGGTCGCCGAGGCCTCATCAACTACATTCGCGTTCTCAACGTTTTGCTTTCGCCAAAACCGCTTTAACCTTGGTTTTGGCGAAAGCAAGACACGTTTTAGCGAAAGCTATAAGGCTCTCATAAAAGGGCGAAAACTTATTCAAACATGAGCGATACGACATTGACTGAACAAGAAATTGTACGCCGCGACAACCTCCAGAAAATAGAGGAGGCTGGTATCAATCCATTCCCACCGGAAGCTTTTCCTCCTACGCACTTTGCGTCTGAGATTAAAGCAGATTTTACGGAGGAAAAAGCGGAAGCATTCAAAGAGGTTCGCCTCACAGGTCGTGTCATGAATAAACGCGTTATGGGAAAAGCTAGCTTCTTGGAGCTGCAAGATTCCTCTGGGCGTATTCAGCTGTATGTAAGTCGCGATGACATTGCGCCCGGCGAAGACAAAACGCTCTATAACACCGTTGTTAAAAAGCTTCTCGATATCGGCGATTTCGTGGGCGTCGAAGGGTTTGTCTTTACGACACGTGTAGGTGAAACAACCGTTCACGTAAAGAATTTCAAGTTCCTTGGTAAGTCACTTCGCCCGTTGCCCATCGTAAAGCGCGATGAGGACGGGAATGTCTATGATGCATTCACGGATCCAGAATTACGCTACCGGATGAGATACGTTGATCTCACGGTGAACCCACAATTCAGAGAGATTTTCGTGAAGCGAAACAAGCTTGTTAGGACAATCCAAAGCTTCCTCGATGAACGCGGAATCATGGAGGTAGAAACACCAATTCTGCAGCCTATTCATGGTGGTGCAGCAGCGCGCCCGTTTGCAACGCATCACAACACACTCGACATGCCGCTCTTTATGCGAATTGCCAATGAGTTGTACCTCAAACGACTAATCGTTGCAGGCTTCGATGGCGTTTACGAAATTGGAAAGATGTTCCGTAACGAGGGGATGGACCGCACCCATAATCCTGAGTTTACGATGATGGAAATCTATGTAGCCTACCAAGACTACAATTGGATGATGGACATGACCGAGACGCTGCTCAGCGAGGTGGCTACTGCGGTTACTGGTAACACAACCGTCAACTATCAAGGAACTGAAATCGACTTTGCTGGGCCTTATGCGCGACTCCCAATCTTGGATGCAATCAAGATTCACGGTGGGGTAGATGTCAGCGAAATGGACGAGGAAGGTCTTCGTGTTGTATGCAAGGAGAAAGGCATTCATCCGGACAAAACATGGGGTTACGGCAAGCTGATCGATGAGCTTTTCGGCGAACTAGCAGAGGCCAAATTGATTCAGCCGACGTTCGTTACGGATTATCCCGTAGAGATGAGCCCTCTAACCAAAAAGCACCGAACAAAGGAAGGCTTGGTTGAGCGTTTCGAGCTTTTCATCAAGGGGAAAGAAGTTGCTAATGCATACACAGAGCTCAACGATCCTATCGTTCAACGTGAGCGTTTTGAAGATCAACTCAAGCTTGCTGCTCGTGGCGACGATGAGGCTATGGTTTTAGATGAAGACTTCCTTCGCGCCTTGGAATACGGTATGCCGCCAACCACAGGTATCGGTATCGGCATCGATCGTCTTACCATGTTAATGACTGATCAGGTGAGTATTCAGGAAGTATTGTTCTTCCCTCAGATGCGGAAGGAGGGGGAGTAGAGCTGTCGCTCAATTTTGAATAGGAAATTATGAATTTTGAATGGCGAGATGTCAGTGCATTAAGCATGAATCGTTGTTCTACTCGTAGAAGTACGTCTCGGGGCGCCACGTTCATTCAAAATTCAAAATTCTGAAAAACGGAGTTTTGAAAAATATAAGATTTCAGACTTTACCAATTACTAAACGCCATATTGAAAGAGTCCTCTGCAATTCTTTCGAAGATCGCATCCAGTAGTTCATCCTGAATATCAAGGAGGTTTTGATCGGCATTGAAGACTTCAAAGTCAGTGAACGTGTTGGTATAGCTATTCTTTTCAGTCTTTGAATCTGTATACTCGACCGCGATGCGAACAGTAAGTCGGTTTAAGTCAGCTTGGTTATTAGCATTAGGAGACTCAGGAGTCACTGAAAAGCCTACAATTGAGCCGACATAGTCAACGTCCGGGTCTTCGTCACTAAAAGCGAGTCGCGTATTATTATTGATTTTCTCTTTGAGTCTCTCACTAAATTGCTGACCGATCTCAGCTGGTGCTTCGATCGCAGAAACTTCAAATTGCTCTACGTAAAATGTTTGTGTTTCGCTACTAATGCTGATACCGTTGAGCGTATAGCATGAACTAAAAATCAAGGTGAAAGCAAAAAGTAACGCGATGAAGACAGGCTTAAATGTCATATTGCTTGATCTTTCTGTAAAGAGTACGTTCAGAGATTCCTAAATCTTCAGCTGCTTCTCTTCGGCGATTATTGTGTTTATCAAGCGCTTTTTTGATCATTGATTTCTCCATGTCTTCCAAAGAAAGAGACTCTTCGACAACCTCTGCAGTACTGTCGTAATGGAAGTTGTCTGGATTGTCAATCAAGATTGCACCTGAGGATTCAAATGATCCAGCTTGCTTATTTGGGATGGGTGTTGGACTATTCCCAAAGTTGCGTTGCTGAATGACTGGAGTAGAACTCTCTGCTGCTATAGCGCGTAGCCTAGGCATATCGCTGTCTTCAAGGTGTTCTAATTGCGCTCTACTGACACGAAGGTTGTTGTTGCTGATCAACTCACTCAGTACGCCCTTGAGTTCATTCAGGTCGCTTTTCATGTCAAATAACAAACGATAGAGGATGTCTCGATCGCCCATTCCTGCTGTACTTCCTCCTGCATCAGGATCACCACCATTGAACTGGTGCTGTTTTGCCGGAAGGTGACGTTCACGAAGCTTTGGGATGAAATTATAAAGCTTCTCTGCATCAATGTTCCTTTCGGTGGACATGACGCTCAGCTGTTCGGCCATGTTGCGGAGTTCACGCACATTACCAGGCCATGCATAGTTTTCTATCACCAGTCGCGCAGAATCGTCTAAACGTACCGGATCAGTTCTATACCGCTCTGAAAAGTCGAGCGCGAATTTGCGGAAAAGTAGGAATATGTCTTGTCGGCGTTCACTCAAAGACGGTACGCGGATCGGGACAGTATTGAGGCGATAGAATAGGTCTTCCCGAAACTTGTTCTTGCGAACGCGTGAGAGCAAGTCTACGTTGGTTGCCGCTACGACGCGCACATTTGTTTTACGAGGCTTACTCGAGCCAACACGAAGGAATTCACCCGTCTCTAATACACGTAGTAAGTATGCTTGCGTGTCAAGCGGCATTTCTCCGATCTCATCTAAGAAAATGGTGCCTCCGTCAACGGTTTCGAAGTACCCTTTACGGTCGTTCATCGCTCCTGTAAAGGCACCTTTATCGTGTCCGAATAGCTCTGAGTTGATTGTACCTGAAGGAATTGCGCCACAGTTTACGGCAATGATCGGGTTATGCTTTCTGGGCGAGAGCTGATGGATAATCTGGCTAAAACTCTCTTTTCCGACACCACTTTCTCCTTGTACCAACACCGTAAGGTCTGTCGGTGCCACGCGCATCGCCGTATCGATTGCACGTTCTAGATCTGGCGAGGTGCCAATGATCCCAAAGCGTTGTTTCACTCCCTGTAACGTCATAGGTCAGCAAAAGTACAAACTGACAGACTGGCAGGCGGGGGAAAATGAAGGAAAAGAGAGGTAAATCGGTATGAAAAGTAGACGAGGTTAACGTCAGAAGCAACTATCTGTAATCAAGTTCGAAATGTGCTTAGCTAACTTTCAAGTCAAGTTCAACTTATTAATGGATAGTGATTTGTGGTATTGGAGAATTAGCGGTGTAGATGAGTGTCATGTCACCATAAGGACCGCAGGTCAACTCAATTTGTATTGCCTCAGGATCAATTGATAAGTTACACATACCTATTTCTTTAGCATAGTAATCTCTTCTAGGAGTCTGTTCGCGAGCTATTTTAAAAAATTTTTCGCCAAAAGAACTCGGGCCAACATTGAATTCGTCTATATACGTTGCGCCTATGTTAGAATCATCTAGTAACATACTAATTGAGGTGATTTGCTCAATCACATATGGAGGTTGGACGTTGTCAATTTGTGGGATACAAATTAGAATTACCGTATCACCTTTAGTCAGCCGTAGAATTCTTTCATAACCGTCTGTTAAGACTCTTAGAATGGAAGATTCTTTGATAAGAGCCACTCTACCTGTACACTCATTGATAACGATACTTTTACTCTTTGATTCAGAATTGTATTTCCAAATAGTTAAAGTTTCTATTTGGTCGCCATACTGTCCAAACACTCCTATTGAGATTAGCGAAGCAATTAAAAGTAGATAAATTCTAAGCATGAAATAAAGGTAGCTATACGAAGCCTTACAAAATGACACTCGATCTGAAGGTTCGCCGAGATCAAAAAATATTATCTAACCCTCACCACCAAAAAAGCCCCAACACATCATGTGCCGGGGCTTTTTATTGTCCAGTCGATCTCCCGATCGACAGAAAGAAATACTACTTATTCCTTCCAATACAATTCAAATCCTCAAACGCCTGCGTCAATCGCTTAACGAAAGCAGTTTCTCCTTCACGGAGCCACTTACGAGGATCGTAGAACTTCTTGTTTGGCTTGTCGTCGCCATCTGGATTTCCAATTTGCTGCTGGAGGTAAGCCTTATTCTTCGCTTCATACGCACGAACTCCATCCCATGTAGCCCACTGCATATCTGTGTCGATGTTCATCTTCACCGCACCATAGCCAATAGCCTCACGGATTTCTTCCTGGCTTGATCCCGAACCACCGTGGAATACAAAGTTGATCGGATTGTCCTTCTCTAACTTGTACTTCTCCTTGACGTGCTCTTGCGAGGTCTTCAAGATTTTTGGTTGTAGCGATACATTACCAGGCTTGTAGACACCATGTACATTACCAAAAGCAGCAGCAATTGTAAAGCGATCACTTACCTCTTTGAGCTTTTCGTACGCGTAAGCCACCTCATCAGGTTGCGTATAGAGCTTACTAGAGTCAACGTCTGTATTATCAACACCGTCTTCCTCTCCGCCGGTCACACCAAGCTCGATTTCGAGCGTAATGCCAACTGCATTCATGCGCTTGAAATAAGCAACACAAGTTTCAATGTTTTCTTCGATTGGCTCCTCGCTGAGGTCAATCATGTGTGAACTAAAGAGCGGGTATCCACGCTGCTCAAAGAACTTCTCGTTGGCTTCAACCATGCCGTCCATCCAAGGAAGGAGCTTCTTCGCACAGTGATCCGTATGAAGAATCACCGTTACGCCGTACATCTTCGCTAAGGTGTGTACATGTGTAGCCGCACTAATGGCTCCTACTACAGCCGCTTGCTGCTTATCGTTAGGGAGAGACTTACCAGCGTAGAAGCTTGCACCTCCGTTAGACAATTGGATGATTACAGGCGACTGGACTGCAGCAGCAGTTTCCATGACTGCGTTGATACTATTTGTGCCCACTACATTGACTGCAGGGAGTGCAAAATTGTTATCGTTTGCGTAGTTGAGAAGCTCAGTTACCTCATCTCCAGAAAGTACTCCTGGACGAAAACGTGTCTTATTCTTTGTGGCAGTAGCCATAGTGTCTAGTTGAAATTTATTCAATACAATCTGGGCATTCAGAGAAATCCCAAATGCGAAAGTAGATGCAAGTTATCAAAACCCTACACCTCCGTAGTTTTTACTTAAATGATCTCCTTCGCCGCTAAGTAGCGCTCGGCATCTAGGGCAGCCATGCAGCCAGTACCGGCAGCGGTAACGGCTTGACGGTAAACTTGATCCGCGGCATCTCCACTAACGAAAACACCTTCAACATTGGTCTTGCTTGTTCCAGGAACAGCTTTCAGATAACCGTTGTCATGCATGTCCAAAAAGCCTTTGAAAATATCAGTATTAGGCTTGTGTCCAATTGCGACGAAAAAGCCACTGATGGCGATTTCACTCGTTTCTCCAGTCTTGTTATTCTTGATGCGAACACCAGTCACTTCTTTCTCACCGAGCACTTCTTCAGTTTCTGTATTCCAGTGAATGATAATATTCGGTGTCTTCTTCACGCGATCTTGCATGATTTTAGAAGCACGCATTTCGTCGCGGCGCACAAGCATGTGAACTTCAGGACAAAGCTTTGCCAAGTAGCTCGCTTCTTCAGCTGCAGTATCACCCGCACCAACAACAGCAACGTTTTGGCCTTTAAAAAAGAAGCCGTCACAGACTGCACATGCACTTACACCTACGTTAGCAAGACGTTTCTCACTCTCGAGACCTAACCACTTAGCCGAGGCACCCGTAGAAACAACTACCGTGTGCGCATGGACCTCATCTCCGCCTGCAGTCCAAACTTTATGTACAGGACCCGAAAAGTCCACCTTCTCAACCAAGTCGTAACGAACATCTGTACCGAAGCGCTCCGCTTGTTTTTGAAATTGATCCATCATTGCAGGCCCCATGATTCCATCAGGATATCCTGGGTAGTTCTCGACATCAGTTGTGATCATTAATTGACCACCAGGTTCTTGCCCTGTATACATGACAGGCTTTAGACCTGCGCGTGCAGCATATATAGCAGCTGTGTAGCCCGCAGGACCACTACCAATGATGAGCGTTTCAAGCGGCTTGTCATGGCCGTTATTTCCTTTATTGCTGTCTGGAGTTTGAGCAGCTGTAGCTGCTGCATCGGCAGATTGTCCCATATTCAAATTTGTCCCGCGAAAGTAGTCGATTTAAAGAAGTGTTTTTACCCTCGTCGACGAATAGCGTGTGATTGTCTGATTTCTCCAGATTAACCCGTGAATAGCCCATAAGTTAAAGCTATGATGTTCGAAGATTGGAGCAGTGGTTACTTCATTGGTTTTGCCTTGAGCGCCCTAGCTCTTGGTGTCTGGAATGCCGCAGAAAAGAAATCAATCGTTGCGCGAAATGCCCCTTTTGTCATTTTTGCTGGACTCACACTCTACATCACGAGTGTGGTTAGCCTGCAAGGAGCACCTGGCGAACGGCTCTTCATTGTTGCACGAGATTTACTGACGCAGGCAGCAATTGCGTACATGATTCGTATGCTTTCGCAAAAACCGAAAATGCTAGTGCCTGCAGCTGTTGTTGTACTGCTAGGCTATTGGTTTTTTTACCGAGAAGTGCAAGAAGAATCCATACTTGCACTTTCACCTGATCAAGTGGAGCTTTCAGCCGATCAAGCGAATATTACGTCTTCATTTAAATCAGGCTTAGCTCCAAATGGTGAACTCTTTGTTACTTTTTACGAAGGTTGGGACGGTAAAGAGGTTCGTGATCAGTTTTCAGCTCTAGGCCTTTCGGTAAAACCTGCATTTTCCGATCTCGATGATGCCTGTGCAACTTGTGATCCGAATGTAGTTAGTGAATTGAAGAACACATTGCTCGTTGACATACCTGATGACAAAGAAGCTGAAATTGAGTCTTTCCTATCAGCTTTCGCCAAAACAGATGTTAGCTACGCTGAGCAAAATGAGATTTTGGAGTTTGAACCCTTGAGGTCTACTCCTTTGACTGGGCAATCAGAATTTTTGATTGAACCACCTGCAAAGCCTAGTGATCTCGGGTTGAATGATCCTGAAGTTGTCCGCCAGTGGTCCTTGGTAGCTTGGCCGTATAAAGCTTTCGCCAAAACAAGCGCTAAACTCTCCAAACGTCTGCAGCCAGCAACGCTTTTTGTGCTTGACAGTGGAGTAGATGCTACCCACCCAGATATCAAAGGCAACTATAAAAGCTATAACGCAAAGCATGATCGTGATGGACTTGGACATGGTACGCATGTTGCCGGAATTGCTGCTGCTGTAGCCAATAATAAGGAAGGTATTGCCGGATGGTGGCCTCAAGGTGATCACCCCATTAAGGTGTCTTCTATTCGAGTCATTGGTCCTTTTGGAGCAGCTACTCAACAGGCTGTTGTTCAAGGAATCATTAATGCCGCAAACGAAGGCGCAGCAGTAATCAACCTTTCCTTAGGTGGGCTGAGTACCGATTCCAAACAGCGCATATACGCCAACGCGGTCAAATACGCGAACGAGCGTGGTACGATCGTCGTTGTAGCTGCTGGCAACTCAAGCATGGACGCTCGTCGTTATGCCCCAGCCAATACACCTGGCGTTATAGCTGTGGCTGCACTTGACAATACGCTTTCCCAAGCTTCCTTTTCAAACTCTGTAGACGGACTAGAAATGGGAGTGTGGGCTCCTGGAAAAGACATTCATAGTCTCGTTCCAAATGCAGGATACACTCCTTTTAGTGGAACGAGTATGGCAGCTCCTCAAGTTGCTGGTATCCTCACGTTAGCCAAGTCAATTAGACCAGAACTCACTACTCGAGAAGCTTATCAGATGCTTAATAATTCGTTACAGCAACAGGTGCAAGGCACGCGTGATGCTCCGGACGTTTTAGACCCAGGCGCCTTTCTCGAAGAAGTCAGTAAGTAGAGTGGTGCTATACCCAAATTTCTCCTTCTTCATTGCCTATGGTTTGTCCTTCGCTCTTCACTTTTCGGTAAGTCGCTAAAAGCGCCAATGCACTATCCACTTGGTGGTAATTCGAGAGTTCGGGAAGGTCTCCAAGCGGACTGAGGAGGGTGCGCAGTTCTGCTTCGACCTGTGGAATGGATGAAGGTGTAGTTTTGGCGTACGCCGATAGGCCCACGCCATGCGGGGCTGACAGGTTGACTCCTTCCTGTGCTAAAAGTTGAAAAGCTTTCACCAGAGCTACTGGATAAACTTCTCCAACTTCCCATCCATAGGCGCGCAATTGGTTGGTCAAGCGCATTGCTCTTGCAGTAAGGCCGCCCAAAAACATTGGCGACATGGCCTTGAGTTCCCGATCACATGCTCGGTAGAAGTAGTCAGTGTACTTTGTTGGATTGGTAAAGACTCCAGGCAAGCTTAGAGGTGCATCGAGACCGATAACGCCGCTTGGCAAATCCTTGAGCGTATCAACTATGAACTTGTCGGCGTCTTTTTTCTTTATTGATTGACAGACCTTAAGCTGGCTTTCAAAAGCGATCGTGAGTACGGTCGTTCCTGCGAGTTTACTTCCATAATCGATACCTATTAGTGGGGTATCCAAACCATATCTTTCCGCCATGGGCCACAAACTAGTTTCTCCGACGGAATGGACGGAGTATCCTCAACGAGAATTTGCTGCATGGTTTAATCAACTCGAAGGATTGCGTTCGCCAGTGCTCGTCGGCACACAGAATGGAGCCGGTATTCACAATCTTGCCGTATTCAGTTCAGTGACACATGTTGGCGCTAGACCTCCCTTGGTTGGAATGGTGTTTAGGCCACTCACAGTTGAACGAGATACGTACCAAAATTTGAAGGAAACAGGTTTTTACACCATTAATCATATTCCAAGTGCTATCCTGAAAGCTGCGCATCAAACGAGTGCGAAGTACCCTTCAGAAAAGAGCGAATTCGAAGCCGTTGGGCTTACACCAGAAGCGAGTAAGGAAGCTGCTCCTTATGTAAAAGAAGCAAGCATAAGCATGTTGCTCCAGTTTGAAGAGGAGCATCTAATCAAAGCAAATGACACCATCTTCTTGGTGGGTGCTGTGAAGGAATTGCGCCTGCCAGAACCTGCTGTGTTTGGAAATGAAACCGTCGATTGGGCGGAACTAAATGGCTTAGTAGTGAGTGGGCTTTATGATTATCATAAAGTAGATCACTTAAAAAAGCTAGCATACGCTAAGCCTTAGAGCTTGTTTAGGCGAATAAGCATTTCCTAAAACCGCTCTTAGTCAGGCGTTGAATTTTGCTTACTGCTCAACCAATTGCGGGAAATGCGCAAGAATCTGGTCCACCGAAACGCCAGGGTGGTTTGACTCAATCTTAACGCTGATTTGGGCTTGCTCGTAGATAGATCGCCTCTGAACGGCGAGGCCAGTGAGGTAAGTTTCCCAATCGTCTCGATGCAGCAGCGGTCTATCATCACGCTGATTTGCCAATCGGTTGATGAGCAAATGGATGTCTATGTCAAGAAAGATGGTTAGCCCGTTTGCCTTCAAGAACTTCATGTTCTCGAAGTGAAGAGGAGTACCACCTCCTGTGGCGATGACAGTATTTAAATGCTTGGTCGGTAAATCGCGAAGAACTTGAGCCTCACAAGCCCGGAAAGCGAATTCACCTTCTTTTTCAAAGATGTTACTAATGGATCGATTCGTGCGTTTTTCTATCGCATCATCTAGGTCTATGAATTTACGACTGAGCGATTCTGCAAGCCCACGACCGATCGTTGTTTTGCCGCATCCCATCATTCCTACAAGGAAGATACGAGAAGGTTGGTTGTGTACATTTGCCATTGTG
>CALDTK010000228.1 GCA_937924035.1 uncultured Saprospiraceae bacterium
GGCGATTCGCTTCGCAGCTGCAGTTGACTGTGCCTTCACCGTGACTATGGCTGCAGATGGCCAGTACAGCGGCCTGATAGCGAAAAATCCTCTCCATGAGCACTGGCAAACTTACACCATCAATTCTGCTCCCTACGACCTAGGGGAAATGGCAGAGTTTGTTGATCTTGAAAGGTACGGTGACCGGCGTCGGGCGATGCCCGAGACCGGTCTGGGTCGCAACGTTAATTTGTTCAATCGACTACGCCAGTGGGCGTACAAAGCCATCCGCCAGGGATGGCCAAACCCCACACAATGGGATCGTGCGGTGTTGGATCGTGCGATCGGCTACAACGTGACTGACAACCCCCTACCCCTCAATGAAGTTCGCCACATAGCCAAGTCGGTCTCTAAGTGGACGTACAAACATTTCAGTGCCCAGGGCTTCAGTGAGGCACAGGCCGCTAGAGGCGCCAGAAAGGGACAGAAACGCCGTGATGAGTTGTTACCCAAGGCCCTGGAGATGCGCTCTCAGGGAGCGACACACCAGCAGATTGCCAATACTCTGAAGCTAGCCGAGAAGACAGTTAGAAACTGGCTGAAAGACAAAACCGGTAAAAGCCATATCAGATAGTAGCCGCCTGGGCGGATCCCAGCGAGTTTAATATGGCATTGATAGATCCCCCGTGAGCGAAGCGAACAGATTTGGTTATTTACCCTGCCCTACCTGCTTTACCTAAAATCTTATAAGTGGCTAATCTAGCCTGGGGCTATGAATGGTCTATCAGAGCTCCGTACTGCTCGTTCCGGACGATTTTTTTAATTAACCTTTAGTTCCGTGAATGTCGGGCAGAGATCGTTGCTTAAAATGGAGCTGATAGCATCGGGGGTGGTGCGCCCTCCCCTCCAACTGAAACCCCTGCAGTGAGACCCCGCAACCCGCATGAATACTAGGGTGTGACCCGTTGAGACAGTCGTGAGACCCCTGAAATGGAGCGCAACGCGACCCCTTAACCATTTGCAGTCGCGGGTGTCTCGTTGCTCACCATTGCGACCCTGTGAAGGTGTTGCGTGCGGTCTTACGCCATTATATCGATACCCGCTCAAGCAACACGTTACCCCAGTCGCGTGTGACCCTATGGAGACCCCCATGTTGACCCTTGGTGAAGCAGCAAAAGAAGTCGGAAAATCGAAAACAACGCTCACAAGAGCAATCAATAGCGGTCGAATGTCTGCGAACAGGCAAGACGACGGTAGCTATCAAATAGACCCCGCGGAACTGTTGCGGGTATACCCAGATGCAGCGCCACGCGACCCTATCGAGACCCCGTCGCGTAGTGTCGACTCTGAGACCGTTACACGGTTACAGTCAGAAATTAACGAGCTGAAGCAACGCCTGGAAACATCAGAGGATGATCGCCGTCAGGCAGAAGATGATCGTCGTCGTGAAATTGAGCGTGTCACGCTGCTACTGACGCATGAACAAGATTCGAGGTCCAAAGAGGGCGAACGGTTCAACAGTGAGCGAGACAAGCTGACATCGATGGCTCAGGAGCTCGGACAGCTACAGAGTAAAGCCGAGGAAGCGGAGAAGAGTAGGGTGGCTGCAGAAGCCGCGCTAAGAGAAATGCGAGCTAAGCAGCAACCTAAACGATGGTCGCTGTTTGGGTAAATTTGAGTGGGGCGAGGTCCATGATCATTTGACTGCACGTAAAATTCAGCGAAGTGCATGTGATATCGAGTAAATGCATATGTTATTCAGCGATATTGGAAAATCATAGCGATTTTTGCCTGAAATAGGTTTGAAAAACACTTTTTACTTCCTATGAAATTGAAGTTCGCTGAACTTTACATGTACTTCGCTGAATTTTACGTGCATTGCTGAATAACACTTGAAATTTTTGTGCCTCAGCAGGGCAGGGTGATATTCTAAACGCTTACCCAAAGCTCGATCGTTAGGCTAACGATTGATCGAGGACTCTACGGAGTTAGTTAGCATTAGGTGTATAGACGGCGTTTTCGTCGCAAATAGTTGGACGTTGTTATTACGTCTAACTAACTTTACAAAGCTAAGAAGTTGTTGCGTGTGTACACAACAACACAATTTTAAATCACTCTAAAGAGGGTCTGCGCCTTTACATGTTTTTCACGTAGTCAGTGAATCAACAGATTTATACACAGCAGATAGCGGTACTGAGTCCGGCTATAACTGGGCCATCCGGCAACGGGGATTCCTGTGGAATCTACTTACTAACATTGTGTTGTCTTGTACCAGGGGGAGTCCACAGAACTCCCTCTGGTGTTGCGAATTATCTTAAGTAATACGATAGATTCGATGTAGAAAAATGCCCTAGTTCTTGTACGACAATCGCTTTACTTTCCTCCTCCGATTTCCCACTACACATTAGCTCCACTATTCGATCTTGCGCATAGCTATGTCGCAAACCATGTGGACCGCTGGAGTAACCTAAAGTGGTGTTTGATACTTCAGAGAAAGCGTCAGTAAGGGCTTTGCCGGCTAACAAGTTATATTGAGTTTCATAGGCAATTGTTCTGTCACGCTTTATTGTCGGAACTGTTCTGTTTTGCTCTAACTTTTGTGAGAGTTCAGGTGATAGTTTGATCTCTCTTGGCAAGTTACCTTTGCCGATAACGGTATAGCTAATCCAGTGTTTTCTCCCTGCAAATCGATCCGGATGCCAATCCTCTTTACGATGCTCGACAGGTCGCTCATCAGCCCGCGCAATAGTTAATAGTTCATGTACTCTCAATCCTGCCTGGTAGGCGATAGCGGTTGAGAGTTTTAGCCGATCGCTGCTGTGCTTAATGATGTGTTTTACTTGGTCACGGCTGTAATATCTTGAAGCGTTATCGGGAGACTCCCTGGTGCTTTTGAATTTGGGTAGATCGAGCTTGGGGTCCCGGTGTAATTGTCGTAGATACAGACGCAACGTCTGTCTCTCATTAGCGAGTTGTTTTTGCTGAATTTCACCGCTTCTGTGTTTCAGGTACTGGATTGCTTGATCGGGCGTTAGTTTGCTCAAATGCCCCTTGATTGTTTGTAGGTATCGAGAGGCCATCTTTAACGTCTGTCGATACTGCATCTGTGTGTTAATACTTTTGATTTTTCCATCGTTTTTATTGCCATGTCTCTTGGTGCCGATCGCTGATATCGATCTAACGGCTCTGTCTGCACGGCGACCGTGATGATCCGTTTTCTTAGTCATACAAACTCTCCTCGATCTGTTGCTGTTGCAACCTAACTTTATCGAGGTAATTCTTAATCGTTGTTCTTGATTTAACCTCTATCTGAAGCCTGCTTTTTAGATAGAACCTCATCTCTTTCAGGCTCGCTCCTTGATTACTTAACCTGATAAGCTCTGCCGTAGCAGGGTAGAGCTTAGATCTATTTTTGTAGCGTTCTTTTCGTCTGCCTATCCTTAGATCAGCACGTATATCTTCAAGTAACAAAGTATCTTCAATTAGTTGTTCAGTCATAACTGTTCACAGAAACCCGATAGTTAGTCCCTCTGCTGTGTTTCGCGCAAGCGACACAGCAGAGGGAGACAAAAAGAAGGGGCAGTTTTGTCTGTCACTAAATCGAGCGCCAGGCGACGATCTAGTGATAGATAAAACTGCGTTACAGGTTAACTAGAAGTTTGTGGGTCGTCGCTTAACGGAGCACCGAATGCATTAGGTGATGGCGTTTCACTAGCGGGTGGACCAGATGGTTTTGCGAGCTCTAAAGCTTGATGCATATCAGCTAATAGATCTTTGTAGGCCTTGCCGACAATTCGAGCGGCCTCCGTCTTGGGATCAACATCGAAACCTGGGTTATCTCTTAAGAGCTTTCTGATCTCTTTAAAGATCGCTTCTTCTTCAGGAAAAAGAGGCAGATTATGGTTAACAGTAGTTTGAGGTGGGGTGTACGGGGCTTTGATTTTGGCCATAGCAATAGTCTCCAGAGCGTCTCTTAGGAATAAACGTTTTGGACTTAGTTGCTTAGCTCTTCACCCATTTGACATCTCACATCATCAAAAGGCGGGCACCGGCCATTCGGTCGTCAATAATACTGCTGTCTTCTATGCTTCGCTCTTCCTTCGATAGGTGTGCGTCGGCATCACAGTATTTGATAATACTACCGTGCATTAAACGAAGAAGTAAACAGCGCAGAATGACAGCGTTTTTTGCGGGAGTAAATCAGCGTACTATTTAACTTATACATCATGCACTTAGAAATTCTGACTAAGAATAAGTGAATCCTTTGCTGAGCATTCACCGCCAAGGAATTTTGTTCTAAATCATCCAGGTTATTATCATGCCGCATATGGTGATACCTACGATGCTAAACATACCGATATATGTCATCGTTCGAATGTACTTCGATTCGTCTTTTTTCATCTGATTCACTCCCGTTTTTTTACAGCTCAAATTCTAGATAACTGTTATCAACGTCGCGCTGCTCGATACCGATGTAGGCCATCGTTACGGCCGGCGACGAGTGATTCAGGACTTTGGCAATCGATTCTATCGATCGGCCCGCTTCATACATGGCATAGCCTCGAGTCTTACGCATCGAGTGCGTACTGAGTTTGACCTTGGGGGCGATCTGTTGACCAACTTTCTCAAACACCCGGGCGACCGATCGACGATTGATCGGCTGTGGCTTACCTCGAGGATCAAGGTTCACCGCATCACTCTGAAATAGATAAAGATGGGTAGGGTGATCAGCCAGGCGTTGCTTCATGATGTTCAACGC
>CALDTK010000229.1 GCA_937924035.1 uncultured Saprospiraceae bacterium
ACCGATCGTGCTACTGGCCATTAAAAATTACCAATTAGCAATTATCAATTAGTACTGGCTTTAAGCCTTGTCTCTGCCCCTTTGTCACAACTTTCGTCAAAACATCTGACGAAATTACATTTGATAATGCCGTATTAAGGCGATTTGGCAGGTTTTGCCGAAAGGCCCACACTTTGATGTTGTATTGGCATAAACCAACAACAACATGGGAAAGATCATCGGAATTGACCTTGGAACGACCAACTCCTGCGTAGCAGTGATGGAAGGTAATGTCCCAGAAGTCATCCTCAACGACGAAGGAAAGCGCACCACTCCCTCAGTGGTCGCATTTTTAGATAACGGTGAGCGTAAAATTGGAGCGCCTGCAAAGCGCCAAGCGATCACCAACCCAACCCGTACCATTTCATCCGTCAAACGATTCATGGGACGTCGCTTCTCTGAAGTCAAAAATGACCTCTCTACTACTGCTTACGATGTAGTGAAAGGTTCGAACGATGTCGCACGCGTAAAAGTGGACGATCGCGATTACACTCCGCAAGAGATCAGTGCAATGATTCTTCAGAAAATGAAGAAAGTTGCTGAAGATTATCTCGGGCAGGAAGTAACAGAGGCTGTTGTAACTGTTCCAGCGTACTTCAATGACTCACAGCGTCAAGCAACGAAAGAAGCTGGTGAGATCGCTGGATTGAACATCAAGCGTATCATAAACGAGCCAACTGCTGCAGCATTGGCTTATGGACTCAACAAGAGTGACAAAGACCTCACGATTGCGGTCTATGACCTCGGTGGAGGAACGTTCGATATTTCTATTCTCGAGCTTGGAGACGGTGTCTTCGAAGTGAAGTCTACCAATGGTGATACACAGCTCGGTGGTGATGATTTCGATCACGTAATCATCGACTGGCTCGCTGATACATTCAAAGAGCAAGAGAACATCGACCTTCGCAAAGATCCAATGGCGCTTCAGCGTTTGAAGGAAGAAGCAGAGAAGGCGAAAATGGAGCTTTCTAGTACGACTCAGTACGATTTTAATATGCCGTACATCACGGCTGTAGATGGTGTTCCAAAGCACCTTACGGTAAAATTGTCTCGCGCAAAATTCGAAGCACTTGCAGCTGACCTCGTACAGCGTACGCTCGGTCCATGTAAAGAGGCTATGAAGGACGCAGGCATGAGCAACAGCGATATTGACGAGGTAATCCTCGTTGGTGGATCTACGCGTATTCCAGCTGTTCAAGAAGCAGTTGAGAAGTTCTTCGGGAAGAAGCCAAACCGAGAGGTGAACCCAGATGAAGTTGTCGCCATTGGTGCAGCGATCCAGGGTGGTGTTCTTTCAGGTGATGTACAAGATGTACTCCTTCTTGACGTAACGCCGCTAAGCCTCGGTATCGAGACTATGGGAGGTGTATACGATGTGGTGATTGAGGCGAACTCAACGATTCCTACGAAGAAGTCGAAGATTTATTCAACGGCTAGTGACAACCAGCCGAGTGTAGAGATTCACATCTTGCAAGGCGAGCGCCCTATGGCAGCTCAAAACCGTTCTGTAGGTAAGTTCGTCTTAGAAGGCATTCCACCAGCACCAAGAGGTGTACCACAAGTTGAAGTAACCTTCGACATGGACGCTAACGGTATCCTCAATATTTCTGCGAAGGACAAAGGCACCGGTAAGGAGCAGACTATCCGCATCGAAGCTTCAACTGGTTTGAGCCAAGAAGAGATCGATCGCATGAAAAATGAGGCTGAAGCGAATGCTGATTCTGATAAGGCGGCGCGCGAGCAGATTGACAAGCTCAATGCTGCCGATGGACTCATCTTCCAGACTGAAAAGCAACTTAAAGAGTTTGGCGACAAAGTCGACGAAGGCGATAAGGCTACCATCGAAGCTGCTTTGGAAAAGCTCAAGGAGGCTCACAAGGTGCAAGACATGGATGGCGTAGAGAAGGGCACTGCCGATCTCAACACCGCATGGCAAGCTGCTACTGAAAAAATGTATGCTGCTGGTAACGCTCCAGGTGCAGAAGGTGATGCAGGTGCAGGACCTCAAGCAGGAGATGACACTAGCGCAGCTGAAGATGTCACCGACGTTGAGTTTGAAGAAGTGGACGAGAGCGCGTAAGCCCTCTGTACTTTGTTAGACTAATTTGAAGCTCCTGTGTACGCTGTGCACAGGAGCTTTCTTTTTGGTTGTTTAATTTTGATTGATACGCTAAGAATATGAGGTAAGCTCCCCGTATTTCAAATGTTAAAAATCTTTAAATCAAGAATTGGCGGAACTGTGCCTCGTTCTGCTGATGAAAATCACTTTTACTTCTAACCCTTCTTATATGAATCTACTTTCTAAGCTATCCCTTTCCCTCGTCAGTCTTTTATTCTTCGCATGTGGGCCAGAAGCGGAACTCAGCAATATCATGACAGGCAGTGTCAATGCTGAGTTAACTACTAAAAGTCAAATATTTGTTGACATTAATTCAGATGGCCAAGATGATATTGGCTTTGAAATTATTAATTTACT
Organism: uncultured Saprospiraceae bacterium; assembly: GCA_937924035.1. Taxonomy (GTDB): domain Bacteria; phylum Bacteroidota; class Bacteroidia; order Chitinophagales; family Saprospiraceae; genus CALDTK01. The sequence continues at coordinate 2,516 of CALDTK010000229.1, forward strand.
GGAAAGCAATGGGCCAGATTTTCCAGCTGATTATGACACTTTTGCTGTGCGTGTCTTACCACTGCAATCCAACGTTCTCGACAATTCCACTTACGGGTATCCAGATGCTCTCGAAGAAGACGCTCTTATAGATTCAGAAGCCCTTTGGTCTTCAGGTGCTAGAAATGCCCTAGTCTTAGGTACTTTTCTAGATGCTGGCCAATTCAAAGGCCAAGGTTGGAGATACCTAGGCTTTAGACTAAACGAAGGAGAACAAACGAAATATGGCTGGATTAGACTTGATGTCAGTGATGGAAATCAAAGTATCAATATCGGAGATTTTGGATACAACAATACTGATGGTGAATCTATTCTAGCAGGTCAAACAGAATAGCAAGTGCTCTTGTATTTGACTAAACGACAAAATTGAAGCCTCTTCACCTCTTGGTGGAGGGGCTTCTTTGTGTTTGGTATTACCGTTTTTTCTATGCGGTCAGACTTTTGTGTTATGAAGAGATTCAGACTCGACGAACACTATGACACAAACACACTTGCGCTGGATTCGCATGGCAATTCCAGTAGACGCTGATTGGAAAAGACTCCTGCTAAGAGAAATTTATCCATTACTAGAATCTGCTGACAACACTGGGGTTATCAATCAATGGTATTTTAATTGGAAATATCAGCGAGGACCTATACTGGAGTTTTTTCTGGAAGCAGATAGCACGGCAGTACACACGATTTTGCGTCCGATGCTCCAAGAGCGTTTTGGTGATTTGCAAGTAGCCATGCACGATGATGAGATGCTGGATACTCTAACTCCGCAGTTCGATATTGGTCCAGCAGACATAGATGAGGATTGTCTAACGGATGTCCATGTTATAGGTACTCAACTCATGGCGAGTCATGGTCAGCACTGTCTTACATGCCTTGGACAATGCCACACAGAAGTCACCACGGCCTTGAATGGTGTGAAAAATGGTGAAGAGTGGGTTTCTGCTTTCGCCAAAACCCAACTTGGAATTTGGCTAGATCAGTATTTGGATAATCGCTACTCGTCGCGTCAAATGAAGGAGCGTCAAGCCCAGGAAATAGAACTGCTAGACTTCTTGAGGCAACAAACGCCCATTGAAGTACAGGTTATGATTGGGACCAATAAAACAAAGTGGATCGAGGGGTTTCAGGAACTTGAAGATCAGTATGATGGGGAAAAGCATATTTCAAACGCGCTGAATGAGCACATCAAACGCTACGGCCTTTCTTCATTTCAAGTTGGACAAATATGGCTGTCAAATATTTCGCTTGAGCACCGGGAGTCAACGTTGTTATTGAAGCAGATAAGTTCGACACACTAAAAATCGAGAACTCCCTACATCGCAGGCTTAGAACCTTGCTCTGACTTTAGAGAAGGCTCTTCAAAATCAGTGATTTATACCACTCAATTTGCAATGTAATGCAAATGTTAACTAGGGTGACACGGTAGGATTATAGTGTAATTCTCTGTGTTTCAACGATTTAACAAAATAATGTGAAATTAAACTACCGCCAATGTTAACTGTGGGTTAACTTAGCGTTACTTCAAGCGAATCGTAACGTGCTCAAAACCTGCTTCATCTTACTCTTTAGCCTTCTCGGAGGTATGCTGTTTGCACAGCATGCTGCTTTCGTTTTGGCGAGTGAAGTAAGTCTTAAAGCAGAGGAAAGTATCCTTGATGTACGAGCTCAGTCAGCTTCTGCAGAGCTAATCAGAAAGGGTGGTCTATTACTCGTCAAGGGGAATCTTAATGACCAAAAGGAAGGATGGCTGATCCTTGATACCGGTTCACCTGGCTTCCTTATAAATGATCCGACAGTAACCTCTGCTAATGCAGATGGTCAAATTGGGGGGGCTACTGGACAGATTGCTTTCCAATCCCGTCAATTGAATAAACTTCAAGTAGCAGGTCTCACACAAACCAACGTTTCTGCACTCGCGCTTGATATGAGTTTTGCCGAGGAGCAGCTGGGTGAAAAAATCCTTGGTGTAATCGGATTTGCTCAACTCAAAGAATTTCCTGTTCACATTTCACTTTTGCAAAACACTATTCGTTTTGGCGAAAGCAAAATAGCGCAAGGACAAGGCATTGATAAGAGAGCCTATGATTTCGGACTTGTTGGCCATCTCCCTATCCTTGAAGCAAATGTTGGCGGACAGTCACTCGACTTTGTATTTGATACCGGGAGTGGAGTCAATGTTATAGATCAAACCTATTTCGAAACGCTTGAAGAACACATGCGAGGTAGGCCAGCGACACGAACTTTTGCTGGTATCGATAATAATCCAGTAGAAGTTCCTTGTGCACTCGTGCGACTGACCTTACTTGAGGAAGAAGCTCATACCGATAGGCCTTTCCTTTTTGCAAATCTTGCCGACGTTCGTTCAGAAGCTCCTAACGTGGCGGGTCTTTTAGGACCTGCCTTCTGGAAAAGCAAATCCTTTACAATAGATTACCAGCGTAATCAACTAATTGCATACAAGTAGTAAAAAATAGGCCACCTCTACTGACATAGAGATGGCCCAAGACAAATAGACAGATCTTAATAATTGTTAGTTGCTAATTTCTAATTGATAGTGTTCGTGACGCACCTATGAGGCGTAGCCGAGTAAGGGGTCGACATTATCAACTATCAACTGACAATTATCAATT
>CALDTK010000230.1 GCA_937924035.1 uncultured Saprospiraceae bacterium
TCGCATCCTCGATGAGGAACATGATTTTGGTGAAGACGACGAACTGGCGGTGGATCAAGACGTGGAATACGCCGAAGAGGAGGAATGGGAGGAAGAAGCTCCAGCAGCCCAAACAGCCGAACCACAAGACGGTGAACTGCCAGTAGACATGTACCAGACTGATGACGAGATCATCATCCGAGCAATCGTAGCTGGCGTTGACCCTGGCGATTTGGAAATCAGCATCACCCGTGACATGGTAACTGTCCGAGGTACACGTGACGAATATCAAGAAGCTCAAGACGACGGCTATTTCCACCGTGAGCTATTCTGGGGTTCATTCTCTCGAACCTTGCTACTGCCCGAAGAAGTTGCTATCGACGAATCTGAAGCCAAAGAGAAGCACGGAATGCTGGAAATCCGCATGCCCAAGCTAGACAAGCACCGCAGCACACAACTTCGTGTCAAAGTAGGAGCAGGTCACAAGTAGACCAGAAGATACAAAGTAAAACCGGCGCACACATAGTGCGCCGGTTTTAAGTGCTCATCAGCTAGGCCAATATATGCATTTTTCTGGAACTTGAACGAGCAGCGGGTTTCGGTAAGCGGAGGGTGGAAACTCAACCCTTAACGCGACACCAGTGTCGGAAAGGTTATTGTAGACAAAGTCCACGTGTGCAATGTAGTCTTGCAAGCGATCGCGGACGATTGCCAGATATTTTTCTGGATCCTGCTTAGGATCTGCCTCAGCGGCACGGATAACTTCTCGACCTACAACCTCACAGGCTATATCGAGACTACTACTTCCAATATCATAAAGATACTGTAATTCTCTTGCTGACATTACCATCCTAGTTACTCCCTGTTAAAGAACAATCTCCTGAGACAAAACAAAATCCGCCTCAGAGGGCGGATTTTGTATGAGTTGTTTACAACACAAAAACTACCCTCTAGTGCGGAGACTATGGGTTGTCGAGCAAAAACTGCTCCACGTACTGATTGTGTTGGTGTTCTTCATTGGGATAATTATATCAGATGACTAAGCTTCGATAAATGGGTTTTCCATATCGAATGTAATAAGAGGTGTATGTTCGTTTATTTGCTTTTCGGTAACTCCATATTTTTCACTATAAAGAGGCGCTACTGAGCAGAACCTAGCCTCACCCCAGTTCATCTTCAATTTCTCTGAAACAGACCGTACTACCCCTTCTGTCGCACCTTCTACTTCTATAAAAGTTTCAAGGAATGGCCAAGTATCGATAGTCACCTCAACATCATCAAGGATCCACAGTTCACGTTTTGTTTCCTGATAAGCTTTTCTCTCGCAGCCAAGCGTAGTCAGGATCATCTCTGCTTCTGCATAGTTCGAGACAGTAACACAAGCTTCTTTTTGGTCTTCAATCTTATCGCCATCTACAACCTTGAGACTCATAGTGATTTTGTCGCCTTCGTCACGTATTCGCATCCACCCACCTTTGATCTCATTATTCTTAGGGAGATTAAAGACTGTCCGGCGTTGTAGGTATTCCTCTCGTTCCAGTTTCGCGCCTGCATCACTTAGTTTGGCACGCATGTCCTGCTTATCAATATTTGTGAAAGTCGCTTCGTATTCTATTTGCATATATCGACAGTATACCAAAAACAGAAAACCGCCCAATGGCGGTTTTCTGTTTTGTGCTTGGGAGCAGGCTCGGTCACAAGTTCTCAGAAAATATACTTCGTTATTTTCTGGACTCGCGACCTGGACTCGCATCGTCGTACTCGCTAACGCTCCGTGCGACATCGCTCCGTCTTTCGAGCCTGCACGTGAAGTGCACAGGCACTTCACTTCCCAAGCAAACGAAAACCCGCCAAAGGCGGGATTTCTTTGTGCTTGGGAGCAGGCTCGAACTGCTGACCCTTCGAGCTTCAATCGAATGCTCTACCAACTGAGCTACCCAAGCAAGCGAGCAGTCACAGGAAGGTTTACTTTTCTGTGATCTGCGAGCGCAGCTTGGGCAACGAAGTTTCCCAAGCAAACACTCTGGTATACCAAACGGATACGCTACACTGCGGCCCCACTCTTGGTAAGCACCATTTTACCCAAAACGCCCGCTATTGCAACCTGTCTTCACCACCCATTGCTTCGTAGAACTGCTTCCAGCCTGGGACTTCCTGCAGACCGGTCTCAAACAATTCAAAAGAAGAACCGAGTGTCGTGAAGTAAGGTTCCAAAACCCAATAGTAAACCAGGAACGGAGCTCCGATAAAGACCAAGAACCAAAGCGTACGGAATATAAAAGACCACCACTGCATGCGATTCATTTTTCGCAGTAAATCATTGTTTTCAGTAATCAACCGCTTGTTTTCAAGTAATAAGTCCTTCACTAGCTGCTGGTCAGTATGTTGTGGTTCCATGGCAAAATTATAGCAGCAATTACAGTTGCAGAAGCACTACAGTCCTAGAATAAGTTTAAGTGACAATATTGCAACGAAGGCTAAGAGAATCCAACGTAAATTACTATCACCTAGTTTTATCGCATAGTGCGCACCAGCACTCCCGCCGATAAACATACCAAGAGCAAAGATGAGTCCGATCTCCCAGTCTATAAGTCCGTAGCTATTAAAAACAAACAGGATGACCAGCACCTTTGCTAGTGTGGGCAAACGATTAGTGCCTTTGACCTGCAGCAGCGTAAGGCCGTAAAAATGCATCATCGGGTACACTGAAACAATGCCCGTTCCTACCGCTACCGCACCACCCCAGATCGAAGCAAAGAAATAAAACACATGTCCCAATAGGACACTTTTTGTCGAAACCACTTTTGATACAACCCCGAGCTTTGGGCGGAAAATCGAAAACGGTATAAAAAGAAGAATTGCAAAACCAATGATTCGTTCAAGCACACTTTCGTCAAGTGAGATGATGAGGTTTGCTCCAATATATGCTCCCAGCAACCCAGCGACGGTCATATACGGGACAAGTTTCCAGACTATCTTGTTTGCCTTTTTGTACTTATATAAACCGCCTAGTGTAAAACCAGCAGCCCCAACTCGAAAAGTCCCAAGAGCCAAA